>CAJBVC010000678.1 GCA_903958915.1 uncultured beta proteobacterium | reverse complement strand
GCTGCCAGAGTGTATGCCTCAAGCATGAGAGTGCGGTATTGCGCTGCGTCCGATGCTTGAAGTAGTGCAACCCGCATGTGATTTCTCGGCTTAGCTCGCAACCCTACGCAGGGTGTTGCTGCTGACAATCTTGCCCATGCTAGCTTGATGTAGATGTGGCCCGTCGAAATGTTCTTTGATTGAATGCATGCTTGCCAACTTACTTGGAAATGGGTGAATCTACCAAATTCTTGCAAGCGCCCGTAGCGGTAAAATGCGAGCAAGGCCCGCTGCTCCGGCGGGCCTTGTCTTTTGTAGTCGGAGCCATGTAGAGGACTACCATGTATAAAAACCTCGCGGCCACGCTATGGGCTGCCTGTTGTATCGCGTTCGCACCCATGGGTGCACAATCCCAAAGCCGAGTTACCCCGTCCACAGAGCCGCTGAAGATTGGCTTTGTGTATGTGGCGCCACTGACCGACGCCGGTTGGGTGCATCAGCATGATCTTGGCCGCAAGGCGGTTCAGGAGTCTCTGGACAAGAAGGTATTGACCACCTATGTGGAAAACGTGGCGGAGGGGCCAGACGCCGAGCGTGTCATTCGCGACTTGGCGCGCCAGGGCCACAAGCTGATTTTCACGCCCAGCTTTGGCTACATGGAGCCCACGCTCAAAGTGGCGCAGGAGTTTCCGGACGTACGGTTTGAGTCGATCACCGGTTACAAGACGGCACCCAATGTGGCTGCAGCCAACGCGCGCTATTACGAGGGGCGCTATCTGGCCGGCGTCGCCGCGGGTCGAATGACCCGCAGCAATCTGATGGGCTATGTCGCAGGCTTTCCAATTCCCGAGGTTCTGCAGGGGATCAACGCCTTTGCCCTGGGAATGCGCTCCGTCAATCCCAAGGCAGAGGTCAAGGTGGTGTGGCTCAACGCCTGGTTTGACCCGACCCGCGAACGGGATGCTGCCATGACCCTGTTCAACCAGGATGTGGACGTGATTGCGTTTCACACCGGCTCTACAGCGGTGATGGCCGCCGCCCAGGAGCGTGGCAAATTGGCCGTGGCCTACCACTCGGATATGCGTTCGATTGCGCCCGATGCGCAAATCGTCGCGGTGACCCATCAATGGGGCGCCTACTACGCCAGTCGCGCCAAGGCGGTATTGAACGGCAACTGGAAGAGTGCGAGCGTATGGGGCGGTGTGAAGGAGGGCATGATTCGCGTAGGCGACTTTGGCAGTAAAGTGCCCGTCGCCGTGCAGGATGAGGTTCTGGCCCGGCAAAAGGACATCGCCAGCGGGCGCCTGAAGCCGTTTTTTGCCAAGACCGCCGTGCTGGACAACGAAGGCAACGTGGTGATTGCCCAAGGTACTGCGCTCTCCGATGCGCAAATTCTCGGCATGAACTGGCTGGTGGCCGGTGTGCAGGGCAAGGTCACCCGTTAATCCGGTTTAAGCTCCTTCCCATGAAAGCCTACCGCGCCGCATTACTCTGGTTCGCACCGCACCACGAAGGACCAGCGCTGGCGCGATTTGAGCAAGACGGGCTGCTGGTGATCGGTCCCGATGCGGCTGGAAGACTGGTGGTGCTGGCAATCGGTGACTTCCGCACCATGCAAGGCACTTACCCTGACGTGCCAGTGGAGCACTTGCCGGGGCGCATCATCGCGCCCGGATTTGTGGACATGCACGTGCACTTTCCGCAAACCAATGTCATTGGCTCGCCGGCAGCCGGCTTGCTTCCATGGCTGGAGAATTACACTTTTCCTGAGGAAAAACGCTTCGAAGCGCCCGAATACAGTGCGCAGGCAGCTCACTTTTTTGTAGCGGAATTGCTGCGCAATGGCGTGACCACGGCACTTGCTTTCGCGACATCGCATCCGGAATCGGTCAACGCTCTGTTCGATGAGGCGCAAGCGCAGCAGATGCGCTTGATCACCGGCCTGTGCCTGATGGACCGCAACGCGCCAGATACAGTGCTAAACCGTTGCGCTGACGAGGGCTGCGCAAGCCGTGCCGAGCAAAGCCTGGTCGATAGCGAGGCCCTGATCCAGCGCTGGCATGGCAAAGGTCGCCTGGGCTACGCCATCACGCCACGCTTTGCGCCCAGCTGCACCGACGTGCAGTTGCAGGGGGCAGGGGAATTGGCGGCGCGGTACCCGGACGTGTGGATTCAGTCCCATGTGGCGGAGAACAAGGATGAGATCGCCTGGGCACGGCAGCTGTTTCCGCAGTCGCGCAGTTATCTTGCGACCTACGAAGACTTTGGTTTGCTGCGCGAGCGCGCCATCTATGCGCATTGCATCCATCTCGACGCTGCCGATCGGTCGTTGATGCGCGAAACGGGTGCCGCCGCTGCGGTGTGTCCGACCAGCAACCTTTTTCTGGGCAGTGGTTTTTTTGACTATCTGGAGGCCGACTGTGCGGGTTTCGCCTACGGGTTGGCCAGCGACGTGGGCGGCGGCACCAGCTTCAGCCCGTTTCACACCATGCTGGCGGCGTATTACGTGGGCCGCGAAGGGCAAGCCAAAGCGGGTCTATCGCTGTCGCCGCAGCACTTGTGGTGGCAGCACACGGCGGGGGCGGCACGGGCGCTGGGGCTGGACGGCGTGGTGGGCAACCTGCTGCCCGGCTGCGAGGCCGATTTCGTCGTGCTCAACCCGAAGGCGACACCCTTGCTGGAGCGCAAAACGTCCCTTGCGTCCAGCCTCAATGAATTGCTGTTTTCGATGATCGTGCTGGGCGATGACCGTCTGGTGGAGCGGGCCGTGATATCGCAGGCAATCAGTTGACGGAGGACTGAATCTTGCGCAATTCGCCACTCTTGCGCAGTTTCTCAATGGCATCGTCAAAGCGATCGATCACTGCCTTTTTGTTCATGGTCTTGGCAAAGGCCAGGTGCAATTGGTCGCGAGTCAGTGGTGTGGGAAGGATGGCAAAACGGTCACGGTTGCTGCGCAACTCTTCTACACTGCCCACGATGCCATCGAAGCCGGAATTTCCGTTGCCGATGAACGCTGCGTCCAGTCTCCCTGCCAGTAGCTTGCGCAGGCGTCCGGCCTGCCCCACGTCGCGGTCGATGGTAAAGAGGCCGGCGGCAATGGCCCGATCGACTTCTTCGCCGTAACTGGCCCCGTTGACGCCGCCAATCACCTTGCCCTTGAGGTCATCGAGCTTGGCAAAGGGAAAGCTGCGGTCCTTGAGGGTGACGATCTGAATGTCATCGTCGTAGACAGGCTTGGAGAAATCAAAACTCTTGCTGCGTTCCTGTGTAAAGGAAACGCCCACCAACCCGCCATCTCCCCGTGCTGCCATCTCGTACGCGCGCTTCCACGGGGTCAGGCGTATTTCGTAGCGGTCGCCCGTCAGCGCCGAGGCACGCTGCAAAATGGCCGGGAGAAATCCGCTGGGCTTTCCATCCTTGTTGTGAATCACTGGCGCATAGGAGTCGTCACCGAACACTAGCAAAGTCTCGGCCTGTAGCGGCGCAATCAGCGTGACTCCGATAAGAATTCCGAATAAAACCTGCCAAAGTCGGGACATAGTTGTTCTGCCTCACATTCAATAGGGTCTTCGTTAGTAGCCAGACGGACATGTTAATGTGGCGTACGATGCGGCGCAACCACATTGCGGACTGATTGACACGAAACTGCTCCGATGCGAATCTCCAATCCGACCCGGCCCCCTTCCGTGCGACAGTGGAACCACCACTGGTGGTCATTGCGCGTAGTGATCTCCCTGACAGTGGCTGTGGGCATTTTTCTCTCGTCCATTTTGGCGTATCTGGACCAGGCCTCGCGCTTTCGTGTGGAGCACGTCGCCCAGATCCAGACCGAGTTGAGCCGACTGACAGACCTGACAGCGCTGGCGTTGCGCGAACCGCTGTGGCAGTTCGCCCCGGAGTTGGCGAGTTCCATCATTGAAGCAGCCTTTGTCAACCCGGATGTGGTGGCCATTGCCGTGTGGGACGAGAAAGGCATGTCTTTTGCGAGGAGGGAGCGCGCCAGTACCAACCCGGATGAAGTGGCAGCCAACACCCGCGATATCGTTCGTGACGGTAGTCAGGTTGGAAAGCTGACCATACAGATGTCGACCAGCGGCTACGTCCGCAAGGTGGATGCAGCCCGAGCCCAGTATGTGCGCACCGGTTTGCTAGTGGCGGTACCAGCGCTGCTGGTGATACTGTTGTTGCTGCACTGGCGGCTGGTCCGTCCGCTGGACAAGTTGGTTAACGCATCCAGGCGCATTGAAACCGGTCAACTCGAAGTTCCCATCCGTGCGGTGTTCAATGACGAGGTGGGAGAACTCGCCATCAGCCTGGAGGCCACCCGTAACGCATTGCTGTCGTTGGTGGCGGAGCTGGAGAATCGCAACAAGGAACTCACCGAATCCAACGAGACGCTGGAGATTCGGGTCAGGGAACGCACGGCTTCGTTGCAGCAAGCATTGCAAAACCTGGAACTGGTGCAGAAGGAAATCGTGGAAACCGAGAAGCTGGCTTCACTGGGTCGTGTCGTTGCCGGTGTAGCCCACGAACTCAACACACCCATTGGCAACGCATTGACGGTAATTACGGCAGTCGAGTTTGATCTTGATGGGTTGCGGAAGGAAGTTGCACAAGGAAGCTTGCGCCGTACCTCTCTGGACACGTTCATGGAGCGGGCGGCCCAGGGACTCGACATGGCCACGGCGAACCTCAAACGCTCGGCACAGCTGATTTCCGACTTCAAACAGGTGGCAGTCGATCAAAGCAGTGACCAGCGCCGTGACTTCAGCCTCTCGGAAGTGACCCGCGAGGTACTCAACATGCTGCTGCCCACGTTGCGCAAGTCTGGGGTCGAACTGAGGACCGATTACTCGACCGATGTGGTCTGCGACAGCTTTCCCGGGCGCTACAGCCAGGTCCTTACCAATCTGCTGATGAATGCCGAGAAGCACGCATTTGCGGAGGGCGCGCCGGGGTGCATCACGGTGCGCACCGAATCCGTCAACGATTCCACGGTGCGGGTCACGGTCAGCGACAACGGAGTTGGTATGAGCGATGAGGTGCGCTCGCGCATCTTCGATCCCTTTTTCACCACCAAGATGGGCCGAGGTGGCACTGGCCTGGGCATGCACATTGTGCACAGCATCGTGACACGTGTGCTGGGCGGGCATGTCATCGTCGACAGCCAACCCGGGCAGGGTAGCCGCGTGGTGGTGGAGTTTTGTCGCTCTGCACCACTGGCCAGGGACTAGGCTGGCCGGGCGTTGTTGCGCAGGTGTCGGCGATTCGAGGACATTCGCCGCGCGGGCTGCTTACAATCGCTGCCAACCTAGGAGCCTAAAGCGCATGAGCATCAAGAGCGACAAGTGGATACGCCGCATGGCCGAAACCACCGGCATGATCGAGCCGTTCGAGCCTGGACAGATTCGCCAGCGTGAGGGCAACAAGATTATTTCCTACGGCACCAGCAGCTATGGCTACGACATCCGCTGTGCCCCCGAGTTCAAGGTGTTCACCAATATCCACAGCACCGTGGTGGACCCGAAGAACTTTGACGAAAAAAGTTTTGTCGACTTCTATGATGAAGTTTGCATCATCCCGCCCAACAGTTTTGCGCTGGCCCGCACGCTGGAGTATTTCCGTATTCCTCGCAACGTTCTCACAATCTGCCTGGG
>CAJBVC010000677.1 GCA_903958915.1 uncultured beta proteobacterium | reverse complement strand
CTTTGTTTCTGCCGGATCTTGCCTTTGATTTGTGGGTTGCCGTCCGACTCCTTGCCTTCTTGTTGCACTTCCTGGTGCGACATTTTGAGTTGATCGCGCTGCAGGTAGGCTTGCAGTGGTACGTCCACCAGCGCCGCCAACAGAATAACCAGCAAAAGCAGGCCCAGGCCACTGGTCAGCCATTCCGTGAGGTGGCGAATGGCTGCCCGTGAAGGCTGCAGTTCCAGCGCGGCAACCGATTGCAGGCTCGAAGTCAGATACAACGCCGCAATCGTCGTGAGAACAGCGGTCAGCACAATCATCTTGCCAACAGAAAGCAGTTTTTTCTTGGTAAATAGATTGCCAAATCCTGAAAGCGGGTTGAGTCGGCTGAAGTCTGGCATCAGGGGTTTAAGGCTGTTCACCCATCCGCCGGACGTCACGGACGCTGCAATGGCGGCCGAAATAATGATGGCGGCAAACGCGACGCAACCGGCTAGCCCTATGGTGGTAGCTTCTCCCAAACGAAGGATCATCGAGCCGGAGTTGCGGATCGTGCCAGCGTCAAATGAAAGTTGTCGGCCTAAGCCCTGTCGGAGTTGTTCAAACAGAATAGGCGCCAATGCCAGCACCGCTGCGGCTCCAGCGCCAAGTACGGCCAAGTGCGACAAGTCCTCTGAGCGATTAACCTGCCCGTCTTCCTGCGCCTTGCGAAGTTTGCGTTCGGTGGCGGGTAGGTTGCGATCTTGACTGCCTTGTTCCATGGTAGGGAGACTCTAAAGTTCCTACCATTGTCGCGAGCACCCCGCCAAACTAAAGGGTGAAAAGCGGTGGGGATTCCCCGCTATTCAATGTAGATCTGAATTACTTCAGGCCCACCTTGGTCAGAATGTGGTTGACCTTGTCTTCCAGGGTGGCCTTGGTAAACGGTTTCACAATGTAGCCGGAGGCGCCCTGCTGGGCCGCCAGCACAATGTCTTCCTTGCGTGCTTCGGCTGTCACCATCAGGACCGGAATGTGTTTGAGTTTTTCGTCTTTCTTGATCTCGGAGAGCAACTGAAACCCGTTCATATTGGGCATGTTGATATCGCTCACCACAAAATCGAAGCTGGCATTGCGCAACTTTTGCAGGGCAATGACACCGTCTTCAGCTTCGTCCGCGTCCGCATAACCGCTTTCTTTCAGCAGATTGCGCACGATTCTGCGCATGGTGGAGAAATCATCAACGATTAAAAAACGCAATTCTTTTGCCATGGATAACCCCTTTACGGGCGATTTTCTGATGTTCGCAAGTATGACCTAATTTTGGCAGACTTATGGTTTCGATTGTGCGCGGTCTGTGCTGGGCGCCGCACCGGCCTCGGTCTCCATTTCGACTGGGATGCGGTTGCCTCCCAGAAGCCGCTCCTCGGCATCTTTGGTCATCACAAGGATGCTGATGCGCCGGTTGCTCGGGCTGAGCGGATTTTCCGGATCAAGCAGCAGGCTTGAAGCCATTCCAACTACCCGCGCCAGCTTTTCTTCCGGCATGCCGGCCGCCGCCAACTCTCGCCGTGACGCATTGGCGCGGTCGGCGGACAGTTCCCAGTTGCTATAGCCCCGTGCTGCATTGGCATAGGAAGATCGGTCGGTATGACCATCGAGGCTGATTTTATTTTCCACATCCAGCAGTGCAATGCCAATTTCCTGCAAAATTTCCCTCATGTAGGGCTTGACGGTTGCGCTACCGCTGTCAAACATGGGGCGCTTCTGGTCGTCGACAATCTGAATCTGCAGCCCATCGGGCGTTATCTCCAAACGAATCTGCGAGCTGAACTCAGACATCTTCGGATTACTGGCGATGACCCCCGCAATTTTGGAACTGAGTGCGGCAAGCATCTTGGCATCGCGCCGAGCCACTTCCGCCTTCAATTTATCACCAGACATCTTGCGTGCCGACTTGTCTGCGCCATCGCCACGCTTGGCTTGTCCGGCGGACTGGGTCAAATCGTTGCCACCGCCTTGAATGACGCTATTGCTGGCGCCAGCGCCAGAGCCACCTTGCATGGCAACTTTCAAAGGTGACTGAAAGTAGTCAGAAAGCCCTTTCTTGTCGCCTTCCGTGGTGCTTCCGAGCAACCACATTAGCAAAAAAAACGCCATCATGGCGGTCACAAAGTCAGCGTAGGCAATCTTCCAGGCGCCACCGTGCGCCACGTGGCCGGCCTTCTTCACCCGCTTGATGATGATGGGCTGAAGCTTTTTTGCGTCTCCCGCCATGGCTAAGAGCCCCCGTTCCTATTTGCGCTTGACATGTGCCTCAAGCTCAGTGAAGGATGGGCGCTCCGTAGAAAAAAGCACTTTACGGCCGAACTCGATGGCCGTGGAAGGGTTGTAGCCCTGCATGCTGGCCAGCAGCGTGGTCTTGATGCACTGCAACTCCTTGCCTGCTTCTTCCACTTTTTGTTCCAGCACGCCGGCAAGTGGCTCGGCAAAAGCGTACGCCAGCAAAATACCAAGAAAGGTACCCACCAGGGCAGAGCCAATCATGCCGCCCAGCACGGCAGGTGGTTGACCGACCGACCCCATGGTGTTCACGACTCCCAGCACGGCCGCCACAATACCGAAAGCGGGCAATCCGCCGGCAACACGCTGAAGGGCTGCAACGGCGGCGTGCGCTTCGTGGTGGTGCGTCTCGATTTCACTGTCCATCAGGGATTCAATTTCATGCGCGTTAAGATTGCCCGACACCATCATGCGCAGGTAGTCGGTCACAAACTCGACTACATGGTGGTCTGAGCCTACCGTCGGATATTTCTTGAAGAGTGCTGACTCGTGGGGCTCTTCCACATCTTTTTCAATGGCCATCAGGCCTTCTTTGCGCGCTTTCTGGAGAATGTCGTACAGCAGCGCCAACAGTTCCATATAGCGCGCTTTGGTGTATTTGCTGCCCTTGAAACACTCGCCAAGCCCTTTCATGGTGGCTTTGACAACCTTCATTTGGTTGTTGGCGAGAAAGGCGCCAACGGTTGCGCCACCGATGGTAATCAACTCAAAGGGCAATGCCTTCAGGATCACCATGATGTTTCCACCGTGAAAAATGTATACGCCAAACACGCATACCAGAATGACGCCCCAACCAATGAGTACAAACATAAGCGAATTTTGACAGCGATCTACCGGCCTAAAGGGTCGAAGAAGGGTCAGGTTATCTGCCAGAACCCATCATATCGGCGAGCAATCATTGTGCATGAATTATCTTCGTGCTCCACCAGATCGCCATTTTCAAAGATAGTTTCAGTGAAATTCGACTTCAGCGCTTGTCTGCAAAGCGTAGATAGCTATCAAATTTGTAGCGTCAGTGCAACAAGATGCCACCCGTGGATGCGCCTTTTCCGGCGCGCGCTGGGGGTGTGCAAAGCCCGCACTCGTAATGGCGGGCGTTTTCGTAGGCTTCGCTCACAAAGTGGCCGCCACACTTGGAACACTTGGTCATGGAGAGCATGTTGTTGTCAATGAACTTCACAAGGCGCCAGGCGCGGGTGATGGAAAGCAACGGCTCAACGCCACAGGCAGCAATCTGTTCGGTGTAAAGGCGGTACGCGGACATCACTGCGTCTATGTCTTCCATGGCACTGACCTTGGTCAGGTACTCATAGGTGTTCTGAAACAACGAGGCATGGATATTGGGCTGCCAGGTGAGAAACCATTCGGTGGAAAACGGCAGCTGGCCTTTGCTGGGAGAACGGCCAGCGACCTCCTTATACAGGCGCAAGAGGCGTTCGTATGACAGGTCGGTCTCGCTTTCCAATACTTGCAGGCGTGCTCCCAACTGGATAAGGGCAACTGCCCGCTCAACTTGCTTGGAATCGCTCAAAACGCTCTTGGTGGCCATGGTTGTGCTCCGGATGAATTCGTTGGTGTTGCTAACTTACATGGCTTCGGCGTAACGCCCTGCCATGAGAATGCTGGCGTGCAACTTGGTGGTGGCGTCGTTGTCGATTTTGCTGGTGGTGTGGTTCGTCAACAGGTTCCAAACCATGTCATCGTCCACACGGAAGCGGCAAAGGAGCATATTGCCTGAGGCAATTTTTAGAATTTGAGCTGGAGACAGTGTAGCGATCAGGTCTGCCGACTCCTCCGACATGCCCAAGCGGAACAGCGCGCCGGCCTTGTCGTGACGAATGAGGCTTTGGGCCAGCATCAGATAGGTGAGATTGGCTTCGCGGATTTCAGCGGTCATTTGTGCGTCGGTCATTTGGTACTCCTGTTGGGCGATTCGAATGGCATCGCGTTGGAGTCAATTTTGGACAACCAGGCAGGGAAATGAAATCAGCGTTTGGCTGTACCTGATGTAGGCAAGCGAGCAGGTCTGTGTAGGCGCAATTCCTACAGGCGATTGGATACTCGAGTGCAGATGGCACCCAGCGGGCAAGGTTACGAATGCAACTCACCAAAGGACGCACATGTCCGCTCCGCTGGTAACAGGGAGAATTCAGAATGTACGAGTTTCCAACAGCGAAAAGTTTCGCTCGTCGTAGCGTCAAAGCGTTCCAGCCATCGGGCCAGACGCGGCTAGCGAAGATGCCTTGCGAAGCAAAAATTTAGGCTAACCACTCTCAAGTGGAGCGCATTGCGGCCGATATTGACTTATTGGCGCAGCAACGACAGCACACTTTGTGGCAACTGGTTGGCTTGTGCCACCATGGCAGTTCCAGCCTGCTGCAGGATCTGGGTGCGTGATAGATTTGCGGTTTCCTGGGCGTAATCGGCGTCCATGATGCGGCCTGCGGAAGCGGCCGAGTTTTCTGCGGCTACGCGCAGATTGGCGATGACCTGTTCAAAGAGGCTTTGGTTGGCGCCCCAGGATGCGCGAATTCCAGATGCGCCATCCAGATCGGTGTCTGCCGAAGTGATCGCAGTCGCTGCAGTTGCTTGCGTAAGCAAGTCTCCCGCAGTCACTGCAATGAAGGGAACGGCTCCCTGCGTGGCAACCGAGATCTGCTCTCCAGAGTTTGCGCCCACTTGGAAGGAAAAAGTAGGAACGGTACCATCCAAAATTGGTTGGCCGTTGAACTTTGTCGCCGTTAAGACTCGATTGTTCTCTATTGCAAGCAGTTGGTATTCTGCGTCAAGTGTCTTTAGGTCATTGACACTGTAGCT
>CAJBVC010000676.1 GCA_903958915.1 uncultured beta proteobacterium | reverse complement strand
CTTCCAGAATGGCACGCCCATGATGGGGTTGACGATTTTCATGCCACTGGAGAGATGCTCCAGGTCCTTGGCTTCATGGGTGGCACCCAGCATGTTGGAGTCGGTGGAGTAGGCCTTCTCGGCACTCATCTTGTAGCCAAAACCGTGCGCCGTCATGAAAGCGCTCATCTCGGCGCGGCCACCCAATTCGTCAATGAAAGCCTGGTCCAGCCAGGGTTTGTAGATCTTCAGCGCCGGGTTGGTCAGGAGGCCATAGCGGTAGAAGCGCTCGATGTCATTTCCTTTGAAGGTGGAGCCATCGCCCCAGATGTTGACGTCGTCCTGCTTCATGGCGCTCACCAGCATGGTGCCGGTGACCGCGCGGCCCAGCGGGGTGGTGTTGAAGTAGGTATTGCCGGCGGTGGTGATGTGGAACGCGCCACTTTGCAGCGCGGCAATGCCCTCTGCGGCGAGTTGTGGACGGCAGTCCACCAGCCTAGCCTTCTCGGCACCGTACTCCATGGCCTTGCGCGGAATCTCGTCGTAATCCGACTCATCCGGCTGGCCCAGGTTGGCGGTGTAGGCGTAGGGCAAGGCCCCTTTGAGTTTCATCCAGTGCAGCGCGGCGCTGGTGTCGAGGCCGCCAGAGAAAGCGATGCCTACCTTCTGGCCTGCGGGGATGTTTTGAAGAATGGTATTGGACATGAAAAGTGCCTGTGACGCCTGCGGAATGTGCGCAAGCAGCTATGAAAAATGTAGCGATTGTCGCAACGGATTCAACCGAAGTGGCAGATGTAGTGGTACGCGTCGGTAACCCGAATTTCAAATCGTGCGTTGCCGGGAACGCTGAACTTTTCACCGGCGACAGACTTGAGCCACGCCTCGGTGCCTGCAAGCTTGTACTCACAGCTGCCGGCCACGCACTCCATGATTTCGGGGGCGCCAGTGTTGAAGGTGAGGGTGGCGGGCAGGATCACCCCCACCGATTTGCGAGTGCCGTCGGGCAAGGTGAGTTGGTGGCTGACGCATTTGCCGTCAAAGAAAACACTGGCTTCAGTTTTGACGGATACGCCGTCGATTGTTGTGGTGATGTTGCTCATGGCGAATGGTCGGTTGGAGTTGCCGCAATTTTAGGGCACCTCCCCGGTGCCATCGCAGCATCGGCAATGCGATACTCTTTTCGATGTTTTTCCACTCCCCTACTGCGGCACTGAGATCCCTGTCCGATGACTTCTTTGGGCACCTGACACCTGAGCTCAAGCGCCTGGCCCAGCCCAACGCCTCGATGGGCGTGCAGGACATTGCGCCCCAATTGCAGGAGTTGGAGAAGACGCACGGCAAGGCGTTGCTTCAACTCGATGTTGGTGGCGGCCCGTGGGCGCTGGTCTGGAGTCTGATGCGTTCGACCCGGCCACAGTTCTGGCGCACGCTGGTGTATATGGTGATCGCCACCATGGTGGCTGCCGCACCCGCGCTGCTGATCGAGCAGTTCATGACCCGTTTTGATGCCATCAAGGCGGCGCCACTGGAGCTCGCCCATTTTGCGTTTCTGCTGTGTTTTCCGCTGGTGATCTATGTCACCAATGTGAGCTTTCAGCGCTACCTGCAGGCCTTTGCCCATGCGCACCTGCTGCAAAAGAGCGCACTGATGCAGACCTTTGCTGCCAAGTGGTTCCGGCTCTCGCCACAAGTTCGCCACGGGCTGCCGCAGGGCAGCATGCAAAACCTGATGCAGGTGGACGTGCCGGCGGTGAGCCACTGCGTGGAACGCATGGTGGATGGCCTGATGGTGGTGGTGCACGTTGGCATTGCCGCCATCCTGCTGTGGCGCTATCTGGGCTCCACCGCCATTGCGGGGCTGGCGTTCATGGCGCTGAGCGTGCCGCTGCTCAAACACATCGTGCGCGAGACCACCATTCGCCAGGGCGAACTGCTGCGCACGCGGGACCAGCGGCTCGACCTGCTGTCGCAAATACTCTCGGCCATCAAGGTGATCAAGCTCTCCGGCTGGTCGGGTCTCTTTCTCGGCAAGGCACGGAAAACGCGCGGTGCCGAGGTGGACCGGCTGATTGAGGTGATGTTGCTGCAAACCCGTGCCTCGCTGCTTTTCTCGTGCGCAGGCCTGGTGGTGGCCACCTTCACCTACGGCATTCACATCCTGCGCGGCGGCGAGTTGCATGCGGCGATGCTGCTGCCCACCTTGCTCATCTTTCAGGGGCTGGAGTTTCCCTTTATGGTGGTCAGCGACGTGGCCAGCACGCTGGCACAGACCCAAGTGTCTGCCCGCCGCCTGCTCGACTTCTTCAGACTGCAGGAGGAGGTTGCCACCACCACCCCGCAGCCCGGCGCGGCACCCGCACTGAAGGTGAGCAACCTGACATTTGCAGCCAACCAGGGTGTTGACATCCTTCGCAACGTGTCATTTGAACTCAATGCTGGCCAGAGCCTGGCCATCGTCGGGCCGGTTGGCGCTGGAAAGACGGTATTGCTGCGTGCGCTGCTGGGGGAATACACCCCCACCGCCGGCACCATCAGCTGGAGCGAGGCGCCGCGTTGCGCCTACTGCCCACAGGAGACCTTCGTTGCCAGCGGCACCCTGCGGGATAACCTCACACTCTTTGGCAGCCGGGACGAGTGGCCGGACCACGCCTTGATGCGCGCGCTGGAGCTGGCACATCTCTCGCAGGACATGGCCCAGTGGCCTGGCGGGCTCGGTACCGAAATCGGCGAACGCGGGCTCAATCTCTCCGGTGGGCAAAAGCAGCGTCTGTCACTGGCGCGTGCCGCCTTGCACCCGGCCAACGTGGTTATTCTGGACGATCCGTTCTCGGCACTCGATGTGGGCACCGAGGCGCAGGTTGCGGGCGATCTGGTCTTTGGCCAATGGCGTGGAGTCATGCGCATTTGCGTGACGCACCGGCTGGCGCAGCTGGAGCGTTTTGACCGCATTCTGTTTATGGATACCGATGGCTCGTCCCGGTTTGGTACGCTGCCCGAGTTGCTGGCACGAAGCACTCGCTTTGCCAATTTTCTGCGCATCGAGCGTGACGGGCACTCCGATCAGCATCTGGTGGCCCACCAGCTGGGCGCCAAGCCGCCAGCGGTTGCAGGCAAGGAGGAGGTCCTCACCACCACCGAGACGCAGTCGGTCGGCAGCGTGCGCGGCTCGGTATGGAAGAACCTCTTCCTGACGCTGGGTGCCAGCAGCTGGGAGGGCCGCGCTGTTGCCGGTGCGGTGCTGATGCTGGCCCTCATGCTCATGGCCAGCGTGCTGCCGATGTCGCAGCAGGTGCTGATGTCGCGCATGGGTGGGGCCGACTCCATGACACCGGTGGGCTTCTTCGCAGCCTTTGCCTTGCTGACCCTGCTGACGGTGCTGGTGAGCTACCTGGCACAGGCCAGGTTTCGCAAGGCCTGCGCGCACGCGGCGCAGAGGGCGCACGACAGGATGCTGAAGGGCGTTTTGCACTCGCCGCTGCGTTTTTTTGAGACCACCCCTTCCGGTCGCATCCTGAACCGGTTTTCGGCCGACATCCAGCAGTTGGACGTGGAGCTGGCGGGTCGTGGCTTTCGCTTTACGCAGGGTGCCAGTGCGGCGGTGGCGGCAGCGGCGGGCATCATCGGCGTCGCAGTGGCGGCCATCGTGCCATTTTCTGTTGCCACCTTCCTGTCGATCCGCGTCTCCCGGTTCTATGGCGCGGCGGTGCGGGAAACTGCTCGTCTGGGCTCGATCGTGCGCTCGCCGGTGTTTTCGCTGTTCAACGACGCGCTGCGCGGGCACTCGACACTGCGGGCGTTTGGGCGCGAGCGGCACCTACTGGCACAGTACGAGGCCGCAACGCTGCTGAGCCTCAACACGGAACTGCTTCGGTGGGATCTGGTGTTCTGGCTGTCGATGCGGCTCACTGTCATTTCGTGTGCGGTCATGGTGTGCCTGCTGTTTCCGCTGGTGCTGGGCG
>CAJBVC010000675.1 GCA_903958915.1 uncultured beta proteobacterium | reverse complement strand
GGTGCCTAACGCCTCCGCCACCGCCGCCTCGGCCGGTACCGACCTCAATGGCCGCGCTGCCCAGTTTGCGGCACGCCATGTGCGCGACAACCTGGCGGCCTTTGTGTGCGGGCTCGACGGCTGTGGCGCGGGCGCGATCCGCTTTACCGGTGGCCAGGTGATCTCACCGACGCAAACACGCAGCTTTGAAGCAGTGGTCAGCCTGGCCTATGCCAACCGCATCCAGCTCTGGAGCGACGGTTTTTACCGCACACCCAAAATCCACTACGACAAGACCACACTCACCGGGCGACCGTTCTACTACTTTGCCTACGGCGCCGCATGCACCGAAGTGGCCCTTGACACACTCACCGGCGAGAGCCGCGTACTGCAGGTGGACATCCTGCACGACGTCGGACGTTCTTTGAACCCTGCCATCGACATCGGCCAGATCGAGGGTGCTTTTGTGCAAGGCATGGGCTGGCTCACCACCGAGCAACTGGTGTGGAACGACGCCGGCCTGCTCACCACGCACGCCCCCAGCACCTACAAGATACCCACCGCGGGCGATGTGCCCGGACACTTCAAAGTGGACCTGTGGCCAGAGGCGAACCGCGAAGACAACGTGTTTGGCAGCAAGGCCGTGGGCGAGCCGCCCTTCATGCTGGCCATCAGCGTGTATGAGGCGCTGCGCGATGCGGTTGCGCAGGCGCGAGGGAATGGGCAAGCGGTGCAACTGGAGGCGCCGGCTACTGCCGAGAATGTATTGAGGGCTTTGGCGATGTAATGGAGCCTGGCTAAGGGCACGTTGCGGCACCGGGACGTTGTGGGTCCCCGCACGCTTGCGGGATCGACAGCCATCGCTGCGAAGCCAACACAGTGAGACGGACCGGATCGGCTGGCTGCTCCACAGGGTTCTTGGGAACAAGCGACTCCACCTGTCGCCTGGACTCGGCGTGTCCACTCGGCGTTGACATGCCAGAGCCCGACAGAGCAGAATGACCCATGACATCATTTCGCTCGTCACTGGTTGCAAAACTTGCTTTGGCGGTCGTTTTGCTGATCCTGTTGCCTTCTGCTCTGCTGACTTCCTATTGGTACGAGAGGGACAAGGCGGCGGCCATAGACGTAGAAATGCGTCACATCCAGAACTACTCCAAGAACGTCGCCAATGAAATCGACTCATTTCTGCTGGGGCAGCGAGATATTGCGCGTTACGGCGCAGTGAGTCATGAACTGCGCAGTTTTTTGCGCAAGCCAGGTGATGCCGCAACGGTAGTGGAGTTCAACGCCTGGCTTACCTATTGGTCCAAAATATCCAAGCATATTGGCGAGGTCTTCGTACTCGACGTAAAAGGCAACTGCGTTGCTTCAACGGACGCATCGTTTGTTGGCAAGAACTATGCACTTCGGCCTTATTTCCAGGATGCAGTGCGGGGACTGGATCATGTGAGCGACTGGACCATCGGCATCACGTCGCGAAAACCCGGTGTTTATCTTTCGTCACCGATCAAGGTCGGCGACAGCACCGTCGGCGGCGTCATGGTGATCAAGCTCAATTTGAACCCCATCGACGCCATTATTTTGCGAAGCCAGGGTCTAGGTGTTCAGACATTTCTGGTTAATCGTGATGGTGTCGTGCTCGCCCATTACGATCCGACTTTCAGATACGCCACGGTAGACGATTTGTCAGCCGAAGAAAGTCTGCGGATCAACCAGACGCGTCAGTTCGCCGACTTGCCGCAAAAGTCTTTACGGCTGCGGTCTTTACGCCAGGATCTGGCGAACTCGCGCCCCGGTGAGACTCTGATGTCACGTGAATACGAATTTGGAGGCGACCGCAAAGTTGCAGCCCTGACCGGTTTGCAGTCCAACGCCTGGGTCGTTGGCGTGACCTCACCCCTCTCGGTCATTGAGAGCCGGGGCAAGCAACGGTTTGCCGCAGTGGCACCGATGATCCTTCTGGTGATTTTGTTTACCCTTTTGGCATCTTTCTACCTCATCCGCTTTGTGGTGCGACCGCTCAAAGAATTGCTACATAAAACCCGCTTGCTCAGTGCTGGTGACTTTTCGGTAGAAGCCCAGGCGCGGGGCAACGATGAGGTGTCGCAGCTGGCAAAGACCTTTAACAGCATGGCACGAACGATTCGCGTGCACACAGACGAGTTGGAAGCAAGGGTGGCCCAGCGTACGGCTGAACTGGAAACTGCTTACGAGGAGATCAAACTCCTTTCCATCACCGATGCGCTTACCGGGTGCTTTAACCGGCACTACATGAACGAGCAGTTGGCCGGGGAGGTCGAGCGCTCCAAGCGTTATGGACGCGCACTCTCGATTCTCATGTGCGACGTCGACCATTTCAAGAAGGTCAATGACACCTGGGGACACCCGGCCGGCGACGCGGTGTTGCGGGTGGTCGGAAGCACGCTTCGAGACCATCAGCGACATGGGTCAGACTGGGTTGCGCGTTTTGGCGGCGAGGAGTTTTTGGTCGTCTTTCCCGAAACGTCCCTCGAAGCCGCTTCAGTTCTCGCGGAAAAGTTGAGGAAGCAGATTGAAGACCTGGTGGTTGACTTTGATCAGCAAGCCATTCACGTCACTGCCAGCTTTGGCCTGGCAACACTGCGTCATGGCGACGGCGACGAAAAACTAGAAGACCTCTTTGCGCGCGCCGACGCTATGCTGTACCACGCCAAACAAAGCGGTCGAAACAGGGTCGTCTTCGACGCCAGATCCTAGCCACCTATCTGTGGCCTGTTTCAGCAGCGCCTGCGTTACTTTGGCGTCACGATGGCAAACGTGCCGGGTGCTTTATCGATCAAGCCAAAGAAACGCACCAGATCGATGGTGCTGCCAGTGACCTTGAGATCATCGCTCAACAGCGTGTCCTTCACGCCCGCCGTGCCGGCAATCATTTTCACAAAGATGTCTTTCGTCAGCGTTAGCGTGGCGTTGGCGTCTGGCGCTGCTTCTCCGCTCTTGAAGTGCAGCACGGCGTTTTCAATCCACAGCACATAGGTCTCCTTCAGGTCGGTCAGTACCAGGTTCACCTTGAGATTCTTGCCTTCCGCATCCGGGCCATTCAGGCCGGCTGCCATCGCTTCCAGGAATCGCTCAATCGGCGTCTGCAGCAGCATCTCCATCAACATCGCCTTGGAGGCCCCCTTCGTTGGCGGACCATTGCGCAGTTCCTGGGCTGCTGTCAGATACGAATTGCGCCAGGTAGCCGCCTCGGCCATGTAACCCATTTGCTCGTAGGTCTTGGCCAGCAGTTCTTTTGCACTCTTGCTGGAGGGGTCACCAAAGACGGCCTGGTTCAATAGCTCTGCGGCCCAGCGATAGTCGCCCTTGTCGTAGGCGGTCTGAGCGACTGCGACGGCTTTGTCAGCACCTCCAACGAGATCCAGGTAGCGCTTGGCTGACTCCTGCGGCGGCAATGGGTTGAGGTTGGCGGGGTTGCCATCGTAGGCACCGATGTAGAACTGATACACCGCCTTGACGTTGTGGCGCAGGTCGCCGTAGTAGCCCCGTGCACCAAAGAATTCCGAGAGCGACTTGGGCAGTTTCACCATGTCGGCTATCTCACGCGGCGTGTAGCCGGCATTGATCAGGCGCACGGTCTGGTCGTGGGTGTACTTGTACACGTCGCGCTGCATGGTGATGAACTTCTTGATATTGGCGTTACCCCACACCGGCCAGTTGTGCGAGCCGATGTAAATGTCGGCGTCCTTGGTCTGCTCCAGTGCCTGCTCCAGATACGTCGACCAGCGCAATGCATCGCGCACCTTGGCACCGCGCACCGGCAGCAGGTTGTGCATGGTCTGAGCCAGGTTTTCTGCGCCATCGTAGAGTTTCTTGTCGGGGATGCTGAAGGTCATCTCGGCCGGGCACTCAGCGCCGGGAACGTTGTGAAACACAAAGTCAACGCCATCGAGCTGCATGGGCTGGGTTGGCTTGTAGATGAGCCAGTTGGGCGCGATGATGCCAACCGATCCATAGGCCACATCCTTGCCCAGACCCGTATCCACATTGCCCTTGGCAGACCGTGGTAGGTCACGCCCGAACTGGTAGAAGGAACGGCGCGCCATGCCGGTACCCACCATAATGTTTTCACTGGTAGCCTCTTCCAGAAAACCGGCCGATGCGATGATGGGTATCTTGCGCTCGGCCACCTCCTTCGGAGTCACCACGCCCAGCACACCGCCAAAATGGTCTGCATGGGCATGGGTCATCACCACCGCCGTCACCGGCTTGTTGCCCAGATGCTCGCGGGCGAATGCCAACGCCGCGGTGGCGGTTTCACGGGCGGTGAGAGGGTCGACCACAATCCAGCCTGTCTTGCCCTCGATCAGGGTCATGTTGGCAATGTCAAAGCCACGTAGCTGGTACACACCGTCGGTCACCTTGTACAGACCAACGTTGGCATTGAGCTGCGCGTGCCGCCACAGGCTGGGATTCACGGTGTCGGGGGCCTTGCCCTGCAAAAAGTCGTAGGCCGAGAAATCCTTCAGCACGGTGCCGTCCGCCATGGTGATTTTGCCGGTGGGTTTGGCCATAAAGCCGCGCTTGGCATTCTCAAAATCTTGCTGCTCATCGAGCTTGAGTTCCTGCGCGAACTGCGCGTTGACTTGCATGGTGGCCTGGCTGGCCTCACCGGCGGAACCGCCGATGCCGCCGGTCTTGCTGCAGCCGGTTGCAAGGGTTAGCAGTGCCGCCAACAGCGCAAGCCGCGTAAAGTGACTTTGTCTTTGCATGGGTAGGTCTCCTTGTTGTTGCGGGTCAGTTCAAAATACGATGCTACTCAAGGCGCAGGGATCATCCCCTCCTCGCTTGCGGGCTGCCTGATTGGCAACCAGATACGAAACACGGTTCCGTGGCCCGGTTGGCTTTCCACTTCAATCTCGCCATGGTGCTTTTTGATGATGCCGTAGGAGATTGACAGGCCCAGACCGGTACCCTTTCCCACCGGTTTCGTGGTGAAGAACGGATCGAATATGTGCGTCAGATGTTCAGGAACGATGCCTTTGCCGGTGTCTGCGATTTCGATCCATACACGTTCATGTGCGCAGCCGGTTCGAATTGTCACCGTACCGTGCTCGACAATCGCGTGCGCCGCATTGATCAGCATATTCAGAAACACCTGATTGAGGTGCGACAAAACACATTCGACCGGTGGAATTTCGCCAAACTCCCTGCGCACCTCACACTTGTACTTGAGTTCGTTCCAGACCACGCTGAGCGTACTTTCAATGCCCTTTGTCACGTCCTCCATGGCCCAGGTATCGGCCGTTTCTATGCGCGAAAAATCCTTGAGCGATTGAACAATCGATTTCACCCGATTGAGACCATCCGTGGTCTCCTGCACCAATGCAACCACGTCCCCTTTGGCATAGTTGAAATCCAGAGACTCCTTGAGTGCATTTATGCGCGCCAACCGTGTCTGCGGGTCAGTGTCCGCGCCAGCTTCGTAAGCTTCGATAATGTCCAAAAACCCTTTGCTATAGCTTTCCAGCGTACCGAGATTGGAACTGACGTACCCGATCGGGTTGTTGATCTCGTGTGCGACGCCCGATGCGAGCAATCCGATCGAGGCCATCTTTTCAGACTGTAGCAGCTGATACTGCGCCTCCTCCAGCCTCTTGTTCACTTCTTTCAGTGTATGCATCTGCTCGCCAGCCAGCGCCTGCGCACGGGTGCGGTCGGCAATCTCTATCGTCAGCTGCTGGTTGGCCGTTTGCAGTTCCATCGCCAACTTCTCGATCGGCAGTTTCAATTCAAGATCGTGCAACGCCTGGTAGGTTCTCAAGGTCGAATACAGACAAGTGAAGAGCTTGTCCGAGGTGAGCTCCGACTTCACCCGGTAATCGTCAATCTCATAATTGGCGATGACATCGCGCTCGAGTGCGTAGGCCGGCTGCCCCGTCAGCAGGACGATGCGCACTTTACGGTTGTGCAGTATCTGTCTGACATACTCGACAAACCGCAATCCGGCGTCGGTGGTTTCCATCACCACGTCCAGCAATATCAGAGCGATATCGGGCTGCCGGAGCAGTGCCGCTTGTGCCTCTGTGGAAGAACTTGCATCACTGAGCGCCAAGCGCCGACCTTCCACGACCATGTCCTGCATTGCAAAGTGCAACACGGTGTGCATCATGGGTTCATCGTCCACCAGCAGCACCTGCCACGCAGGCAGCGTCACCCCACCGGCGACTGAACCCACTTCTGATTCCGTTGCAAAAAGCGAAGAAAACTCGTTCTCGGCACTCATTTCAAATCAACTTCCCCGTCAGCCTAGTCTCCTGGATGCAGAGATCCGGTGTCACATGTTACGTGGAACATAGCCGGATTCATGCGCTCGCTCCAGTCCGAGCAGGAAAATTCGACGTGTGGGTGCGGGTATGCTTGACCCTCAACTGGAACACTCTCCTTGTCATGCCCCTGCAACCAAAAATTCGCGGCCTGTGGCCAGCGCTGTTAACACCAGTGGATGCGCACGGTGCGCTGGACTCTAAGCGTTTGGCGGCCCATGCCCACCGCATGCTCGACGCCGGCGGCGATGGCGTCACCCTCTTTGGCACCACGGGAGAGGGGCCTGCGTTTACGGTGGCGGAACGCCAGTCTGAACTTGAAAAGCTGCTTGCAACGGGTATCCGCGCCGACCAGATCATTTGCACCATTACTGCCACCGCACTGGGCGACGCCATTGCGTTGGGCCGCCATGCCATGCAATTGGGGGTAGTGCGGCAGATGCTGATGCCACCGTTTTATTACAACCAGCCGCGCGACGACGGTGTGGTCGCAGCCTACACCCAGGTGATTCGGGGTATTGACTCCGACGCGCTGCGGTTGCTGCTCTACCACTTCCCCAGCATGAGCACGTATGGCTTTTCG
>CAJBVC010000674.1 GCA_903958915.1 uncultured beta proteobacterium | reverse complement strand
TGAACCCCCCAGTCGTGTCGAACATCTGCAATTGCCCGGTCTGCGTAGTCGGCCTGGACGCGATCGCGAGCACGCGCATACCCTGTGCCGCAAGTCGCGAGACCTGCGCCAGCACAAGGGCTGGGTCGTTGCCATCGCAGCTTTTGAGGACCACTTCCGGCGCGCCCTTCAGAATTATTCTCGGGGTGGCGCCTGGATAACTGTTTAGCGTGGCCATGAACTGGTTTTCGGATTCGAACGGAATCGCATCGAGTCGGGTGTGGACGCCTCGCGTAACCTGTACCTGCACACCGATCTTCTCCGCCGCGACGACCAGCGCCGCCTCGGTCGGGTCGCCGGTGATTCTGTGCGTGCCGCCTTCCTGAACAAGCGTCGCATCGTTGCACAGCACCCCGGCCAGCAGCAGGTCGAGGACGTCTGCCGGCACGTTGTTGCTGAGGTCGCTGCCAAAGGTGTCCGTGATTTGCCCGGCAGGCGCGTAGCCGACTCCGGTGATGGTGTAGCTGGCACGCGAGGTCCAGAGGGCCTGCACGGTCATTTCGTTACGGGTGAGCGTGCCGGTCTTGTCGGAGCAGATGGTGGTGGTCGAGCCAAGCGTTTCGACGGCCGGCAACTTGCGGATGACAGCGCGCCGTGCGGCCATACGTTGTACGCCGATCGCGAGCGCGATGGTGACGATGGCAGGCAGGCCTTCGGGAATGGCGCCAACGGCCAGGGCGATGGCGAAGATCACCGTTTCGCGCAGCGCTGGTAGGAACGCTACACCAGTCTCGGCCATGGCGCGCCAGGTGCCCACCACCAGCATGACCGCCGCGATGGCTACGATCCCGATGGTGATGTACTTGCCGATGCTCTGCAAGGCCTTGGTCAGCGGGGTCTGCAGGTTGGTGGCTTCCTTGAGCAGGGTCGAAATGCGACCAAGCTCGGTTGCTGCGCCAGTGCCACAGACAACCGCGGTTGCGGTGCCATAGGTCACCAGGGTTCCACCGAAAGCCATGCCCGAGCGGTCGCCGATGCCGGCGTTCGCCGCCGAGGCATCGGTGTTCTTTTCGGTGGGCACGGATTCACCAGTGAGGGCCGCCTCTTCGATCTTGAGTGTCCTGACCGCCGCGAGTCGCAGGTCCGCTGGAACCTTGTCGCCGGATGCCAGCAGGATCACGTCGCCGGGCACGAGGTCGGCCCCTGCCACGGTGGCCTTCTTGCCATCGCGCAGGGCGGTGACGTTCTCGGGAACCATCTTGCTGAGCGCCTCGATGGCCTTGCCCGCCTTGAATTCCTGGACGAAGCCGATCAGCGTGTTAAGTACCACAACGGCCAGGATGACCATGCCGTTCTTGAGGCCGTCGGTCGGGTCAACCAGCATCGCGACGAAGCCGGAAGCGATCAGGACCCAGATCAGCG
Organism: uncultured beta proteobacterium; assembly: GCA_903958915.1. GTDB lineage: Bacteria > Pseudomonadota > Gammaproteobacteria > Burkholderiales > Burkholderiaceae_C > Allorhodoferax. Next base: position 2,662 of record CAJBVC010000674.1, on the reverse strand, counting down.
GGGAGTTGATCTGCCGCCACAGCAGCGTCCAAGCGGTGTCGCCCTTGGATTTTGGGAGCACGTTGGGACCGTAACGTGCAAGCCGGATTCTGGCGTCGTTGGTGCTCAGGCCGGTATCGAGGTTGGTGGCCAGATGCACGATGACATCCGCCACCGGCATTGCGTGGTAGACCTTATCGAAGGCGGGCTTTCCGCCCTGGGTCTCCGTAGTATTCAGCGTTCGTGACATGGACCGGCTTATCTCGCTGGTGTGTGGAAACTCAACCGCCTTCATCTTCACAAACCACAATGGCAGTAACCCGCGATGAAAGCAACGCGATCAGTGGAAAAGTGATTGTTGGTAAGTGCATGGATGGCTTGGAGCGGGGTCGGTTGAGGGATCTTATCAATTGACGCAAAGTCTTCATCCCCAGCGCCCCCTTTGTGACACGCCAACCCCGTGCCATACTTCACCTCAGGCACATTGAAGGATCGGGGGAGTTGATGGACAAGCTTCGCATAAAAACCCAGCTCGGCTTGGCACTTGGCATTATCGTTTGCAGCTTTGTTGCGACGTTGCTGGTGGTTGGGGTGCTCATGGGAAAACTCGGCGAGCACGTGCGTGATACCGACCGCAATACCCTGCCCAATGTGCTGCTGGCAGACGAAATGGACCTGGCGCGCTCGGAAGTGCAGCAGTTTCTGACCGACGTTTCCGCCACCCACGATCCTGCGGGCTACGAGGACGCACAAAAAGCCGCGCATACCTTTGTCAAGGGCGTTGCGCGGTTTAAAGAGGTGTACCGAGCTGACCCGAAAACGCTGGATGAACTTGCCCGCATCGACACTGAATTCAATATCTTTTATGCCATGGGGAAAGCCATGGCGAAAGCGTACATAGACAAGGGTATGGAGTCCGGCAACGAACTCATGAAAGGCAAAGACGGCAAACCGGGGTTTGATCAGGCAAGTGAGTCGATCCGTAAGTCGCTGGGCACATTTCGAGCGCGGCAAGTCACGCTGGCCACCGAAAATTCCGAAGAAGCGATTCTCGACGTCCAACGAATGACCACAACGATGTGGGTGTGCAGCATCGCAGCCGTGCTGCTGTCGGGCATCTTCTGGTTTCTGATTTCCCGAGCCATCGCGCTACCGCTGGCCGATGCCGTGCAGATTACCCGTACCGTGGCCAGTGGGGACTTGAGCCAAACCATTGATGTCAACAGCACCAATGAAACCGGGCAGTTGCTGCAAAGCCTGAAGGATATGCAGAACCGGCTGATCACCATCGTGCGGGATGTACGCCGTGGCGCAGACAATGTGGCTGCGTCCAGTGCCAACATTGCCAGCAGTGACCACGATCTTTCTGACCGCACCGGCACGCAAGCGGCGTCTATTGAAGAAACCACGGCTGCGGTGCATGAACTCAGCGACCGCATTAAATCCAATGCCCAGAACGCCCAGCGGGCCAACCAGTTGGCACAAAACGCCTCAGGCGTCGCGGAAAAGGGCGGCGAGGTGGTGGCGCAGGTGGTTGGTACCATGCGCGGCATCAATGAATCGTCCCGAAAGATCGCCGACATCATCCAGGTCATTGACGGCATAGCGTTCCAAACCAATATCCTGGCGCTCAACGCAGCGGTGGAAGCGGCGCGCGCTGGTGAACAGGGCCGTGGTTTTGCCGTGGTGGCGTCCGAAGTAAGGTCGTTGGCTGGTCGTTCCGCCGAAGCTGCCCGCGAAATCAAGGAACTCATCGGGGCCAGTGTGGAGCGCGTCGAGCACGGCAGTGCACTGGTCGATCAGGCGGGTACCACCATGACCGACGTGGTGGGCAGCATCCGCGAAGTTACTGCCATCATGGGAGACATCAGCCGCGACAGTGCCGAGCAGGCGACCGGGGTTTCGCAACTCGGAGATGCCATCGCACTGATGGACCAGATGACCCAGCAAAATGCCAGCCTGGTGGAGAGAATGGCTGATGCCGCCAACGACCTGAGCACTCAGGCTAGCGCGCTGGTGAATACCGTGGCGGTTTTCCGCACCGAATAGTGGATCGGCATACTGGCGCGCTCGCTACCTCCAACCGCGACGCCCCGATAGTCGTCCAAGACGATAACGGCGCTATTGAATCAGTAGCTGGCTACGCATACTCAGTGAGGGTTGCACGGCTTTTAATGGCAAAATTTGGTGCCACCACGCTACGCCATAGCTGTGCCATACTTCGACGCATGAGGGTCCAATTCTGCTCCAAATGACTGCTTCAACCATCAATCGGATGATCGCCCTGTTTGATGGTGCGTTCCGCGCGCTGGCTCCAGGCTTGGGTATGGCCGACGCGGAGCGGATGGCCACGCTGGTGCACCGGTCCATGAGCCCACGCACCCGCTCGTACCATACCAGTGACCATGTATTTGACATGTGTGAGGGTGCCAATGCCCGGCAAACGCTGGCTGGACTGTTTCATGATCTGGTTTATTACCAGCTCGATGGCGGATTTCCCAGCGGCGTCGCACACCGATTGAACGCAGTGGTACGGGACGAGCAGGGCGAAATCTCGATTCGCCCGTTTGAGGTGGACGACGAGGTCATGTTTTTGTGCACTTCCATCTTCGGCTTTGAGGTCGGAAAGCCTTTGTCGGTTTACGCCGGTCTTAACGAATTCATGAGTGCGCTGGTGGCTGGA
>CAJBVC010000673.1 GCA_903958915.1 uncultured beta proteobacterium | reverse complement strand
GCTGCCTTGTCTGATCTGACGGTCAACAAAGGCGAATGATTATGTAGAGAATTCATCGTGCTTAACACCCGCAGTTCATAGGGAAAAAACAAGTTCGGAACAGATATCTCCGCATAACTGAGTCATCTACATAATGACCAATTGCGGTCGAGCAAATATTTACCATTCAGCCTGCAGAGACAAATTCAGATGCCGCCCAGGTTGGGTATAGGCGTCGATCACCGCGGACGAAGCCGCCAAACCCTGAACGTCCGACCAATGCCAGATTTTGCGGTCGGTCAGGTTGATGACGGCAAAGTTGGCGCGCAGGTCTTTGCGCAGCCGCCACTGCAGGTGTAGGTCCAGCGTGGTCGCCTCGGGCAGGGTGAGCTGCTCAATGCGGGGCGGATTCACCGGCTTGGGCAAATAGGGACTCTCCAGGTCGCCAACCGTCTTGGCCGCAACGTAGGTGGCATCCAGCCTGGCGTTCCACTGGAGTCCGTCCAACTTGAGCCCCAAGGTTAATTTGGCCGGATCGATGGAATTGAGCGGCCGGTCCGTCGCCGTGTCGGTGCCCCGCGCCTGGCCGTAGGAAAACGGCGTGCTCATAGCTACGTCGGCCAGGTCGCCCCATTCGAACGTGCCCTTGAACTCGAAGCCCCGGATACGTGCGTTATCGATGTTCACTGTCTGAAACAGCAAGGGGTCGCTGGCGGTGCCACTGCCACCCAGCGGTTTTTTGTCCACAATCAGGTGCTGAAAATCACTGGCAAAAATGGCGAAGTCGAGCTTGCCCCAAGCTTGGCGCGTGCGTACGCCGAACTCGACGTTGTTGCTGGTTTCAGGCTGCAAGCCCGGGTTGGCCAGGAGTGTTACAAACGTGCTAGGGGTTGGATTTTCCACAAAACCATTGACCTGCGCTGCGTTGGGCACCCGAAAGCCACTGGCGTAGTTTGCGTAAACAGTCCATTGCGGCGTAGGGCGAAACAGCACCCCGAGTTTGGGCGACCAATTCGAGCCTGACAATGCTTTTGCAGGGGCGGGCGCGGGAGGAGAGAAACCGTCCTGGCTTAGCACATCCAGGGCAAACTGTTCGACGCGCAGACCGGGAATGATGCTCCAGCGCGCGCTTCGGAGTTCACTCTGCGCATACAACGCAGTGCTGCTGTCACGCGAATCCGGGAAATACTTTTTGGGTACATAGTTCGGTAGCGGCGCAGGGTCCGAGCCGTCAAACCAGTTGCTGACAGCGGTACTCGCGTAGTCCAGCCCCACGCTGATTTTTTGCACCCATTGCTCTGCTACCGGCAGCAGCTTGTTGACCTGCAAATTGGCTTGCCAGGTCCGCTCGCTGTAAGCCGTGTTGCGCATTCGCACACCCTGGTCGTTGCGCGTCGTCAGGCCATTTTGCTGGGCGTCACTGTTTTGTACGCTGAGTGCGGTTTGCACGCTGTCGGCCCAGGGCAGGTCTGTGGTGTAGTGGCCATGCCAGCTTACGCGCTCGCGGCGCTGGGCACTGCTGGCATGTTCATCGACCACAGAGCCAGCGGTCAATGGCGGTTTGCCGCGACTGGAGAGCAACGCCACGTCCGTGTATTTTTCCAGCGACTCCAGCGTCAGAATGTGTTTCTGCTGCGCATCGGGTTGAAACACAAGTTTGCCCAACCAAGCCGCACCCCGGTCATCCTGGGGATTGGGTGTCGTTCTGTCCACGCTGGCGGCGTCGTTGTTTCCCATGCTGCTCAGAGCCCCGGCGCGAAGGCGGGTTCCGGTCAGCAGCCACTGCACGGTGGGACTGGCCTGCCCTGCCAGCATTGCCGCCAAGCCCACGCTCTGGTCGGCGCTGTTGACATGGATCGCCAGTTTGCCGCCCAGCGGCTTGTGTTGGCCGTCGCTGGTCGACAAAAAATCGGCGGGCTCGTAGCTAATGAAGTTGACCAGTCCCGCCAGACCATCGGAGCCAAACAGGACCGAGCTGGGGCCACGTACCAGTTCGATGCGTTTGAGCAGGTCCAGCCCCACCATGTCCCGGCCAAAGGCATTGTTGCCATTGATGTAGCTGCGTGGTAATCGGATGCCGTCTTGCAGCATCAGGACGCGGTTGCCATCCAGTCCACGGACATTGAAGCCCGCGTTGCCGTCGCGCCCGGTGGTGTTGCCCGCACCCGTCACTGTGAAGCGCGACGGGGCGTGTTTGACAGACACATTGGGCAACCCCTGGGCAAGTCCACGAATGTCGTTGATTTGCCCGTCTGCGAGGTCCGCGGCGTCGAGTACCTCCATGGACAACGGTGCGTCGTCGCGCGATTGCTCGGTGCGCGAACCACTGATCACCACCGAAGGCAGCGCCAATGCGACCGAAGTGGAATCGCGGCCCTGCGCATGCGCAGCGAACAGGGGGCAGCACGCAACCAGCGTCGTGAATGCCCGCGACGCCCAGGGGTTGATGGAAACTGGAGCAGAAGATTTGCAGAGAGTCATGGGTGGCGCATTGGATTGAATTGCAATCAATGCCGGATGCTAGCTGACTCACACCGGTGTTCCCCGCATCGCGCCAACCGTATTGCCGTCTTGCGCCAGGGAAGTGCAAATTTCTTAAGCCAAATGAAGGAAGTTGCGCGCCCTTTCGGACAAAGTCTGCGAACGCATACCTCGCCGCCCGGCGCTACCACTTTTATGGAATAGGAGACCCCATGTCGCAACCCAATGTGTCCGCTACGGCCAACGCTGCTTCAGAGGATCCCAATGAACCAGTTCCGTTCATGCAACAGCTGCTGGACAACCCTTTCATTCTCTTGTTTCTGGGCGTGATGGTTCCGATGGTGGTCTACACGCTCTGGGGCGTCATCGACATCCTGACCGTTCCGCTCGCCAAGTAGCCGCTCATTCATAGCCCGCCGACGCCAACGCGCCTACCAAGGAGAACCCAACAATGAGCGCCATACTGCCCCCTGCTGAGCGACTGTGGTGGAAGCATCCACTGGATCGTGTTGAAGGCACCTGGATTGTGATTGCCCTGGTCTGGTGCCTGACCATGTTTGCCATGATGGTGGGCTGGCACATCTGGGGGAAACAAAACCTCTCTACAGAAACCTACCGCACCACGCCGGAAATGTTCACTGCCAAAGCGCAAGCGGTGGTGGACAAGTACACCGTGCGCACCGAGACCGCAGACAAGATCCCGGTGGTAGCGCCGCCTCCTGGAAGCGACGTCTACCTGGTGGCCCGGTTGTGGAACTTCTGGCCCATCATCGAGCTGCAAAAGGACAAGACTTACCGCCTGCACATCACGTCGCTGGACTACAACCACGGCTTCTCGCTGCAGCCGGCCAATATCAATATCCAGATCGTTCCCGGTTACGAACACGTGGTGACCGTCACTCCGAATCAGGCGGGTACCTATTCCGTCGTTTGCAATGAATACTGCGGCATCAATCACCACACAATGGTGAGCCGCATTTACGTGAAATAAGGTGGCTGCTATGTCTACAACAACCTACCGAACCTGCCCGCGATCAGGGCTGCAATTTGAATCCCAGGCCGAGAAGCTGATGTGGGTAAACGCGGTCACTGCCGTAGTGGCGCTGCTGGTTGGCGGCATTTTGGCGATCGGTGTCGTTTTGACCCGTTGGCCCGCTGTGCACTGGCTTGCCGCCGATACCTTCTACATGGTGCTCACCGCCCATGGTATCGACATGCTGATCTTCTGGATCATCTTCTTTGAAGTGGCGGTGCTGTATTTCTGCTCGTCCACATTGCTGCGCTGTCGATTGGCGACGCCAAAGTTTGCCTGGCTAGCCTTCGTGCTGATGCTGGTGGGTGCCGTCATGAACAACGTAGCCGTCTTTCAGGGTGGCTCCAGCGTGATGATGACGTCCTATGTGCCCATGATGGCGTCACCGTTTTTCTACCTAGGTCTCATTCTTTTCGCGGTAGGAGCATTGATCGCCTGCTTTGTCTTCCTGGGTACTCTGGTGGTTGCCAAACGCGACAAGACCTACCAGGGGTCGGTGCCGCTGGTGACCTTTGGCGCAATTACCGCTGCCATCATTGCCGTCTTCACCATTGCCTCGGGTGCCATCATCCTGATTCCGACGTTCCTGCTGTCGGTAGGCGTCATCAACGCGGTGGACCCGCTGATTTACCGAACCATCTGGTGGGCCTTTGGGCACTCATCCCAGCAAATCAACGTCGCGGCACACATCTCCATTTGGTACGCCGTAGCAGCCATCGCCTTCGGTGCCAAGCCCATGTCCGAGCGTGTCAGTCGCGGTGCCTTTTTGCTCTACATCCTCTTCCTGCAACTGGCCAGCGCCCACCACCTGCTGGCTGACCCCGGGGTGAGTACGGCGTGGAAAGTTGTCAACACCAGCTACTTCATGTACTTCGCGGTGCTGGCTTCCATGATTCACGGTCTGACCATACCCGGTGCCATTGAGGTTGCACAACGCGCCAAGGGATACAACAATGGCCTGTTTGAGTGGCTGCGCAAGGCTCCCTGGAGCAATCCAGTTTGGTCGGGCGTGTTCATCTCGCTCATCGGTTTTGGTTTCTTGGGTGGCATTTCCGGCGTGATGATGGGCACCGAGCAGCTCAACATGATCATCCACAACACCGTCTACGTTCCGGGGCACTTCCATGCCACGGTGGTGGTGGGGACCACGCTGTCCTTCATGGCCTTAACCTACTTTCTCATCCCGGTGTTGTTCCGGCGTGAAATGATCAATCCGGGGCTGGCCAAGTATCAGCCCTATATGTTCGGCTTGTCGATGTACTTTTTCTGCCTGGTGATGATGGGTGCGGGCACCCTGGGCGTGTCACGCCGGCATTGGGATATGAGCTTTGGCGGTGCAGCCATGGCCTACGAGTGGCCGGGTGCTGCCTACCTGATGATGGGGCTGGTGGGTGTTGCAGGTATTGCCGCCATTCTGGGGGGTGCCATCTACATCTACATTACCGTGGGCTCGATCCTGTGGGGCAAGCGCCTTGACTCGGGCAAGGTCAGCGCCAACTTCACTCCGATTCCTCCAACCGCACCCACCGTAGTGGCACAAAGTTACGGCTCGGCAGGCTTTGCCGCACCAGGCACCTTTGTGCTAGCCATGGTGTTTCTGGTCTCGTTCATTCTCTATTACTTCATCAACTGGAAGTACCTGTCGCAGGTCTGGGGCTTGAGCTAGGTTGAACGACGTGAACCACACCTTAAGCGCCATGAATCGCCCAACCAAGCCACTCCTTCGCCTGAGCCGCGACGTGTTGGGTGTATTCAAGTTGCGCATCGGATTCATGATCATGATCACTGCGTTGGTCGGCATGGCCGTGAGCAACGGCCCGTCCCTTGGGGCAATGAAAGTGCTGATTCTGGGTTTAAGCGTATTGGTCGCATCAGCCAGTGCCGGCGCCTTCAATCAGTACTTTGAGTACGACAGTGACCACCTCATGGCACGTACACGCGGCCGCGCCTTTGTGACGGGCGCGCTGCCACACACGCCAGCCTGGCTGGTGCTGATTGCTGTCCTGTTGATCGGTTCGGTGGCGGCAGCGGCCTGGTGGCTCAATCCCGTGTCGGCTGTGTTCGTCTTCCTGGGGGCGTTCTTCTATGCCGTGGTCTATACGGTCTGGCTGAAACGCCGGAGTTGGTTGAACATCGTGGTCGGTGGGTTGGCGGGCAGCTTTGCCGTGCTGGCCGGTGCCGCCGCAGTGAACCCCGCGCTGGGACCCTTGCCCTACTTGCTGGCCGCCGTCTTGTTCCTGTGGACGCCGCCGCACTTCTGGAGTCTGGCGATCGCCAACAAGGACGAGTACCAGGCCGCGGGCGTGCCGATGCTGCCGGTGGTGGTGGGCGTTCCACGCGCGGCGCGCATCGTTCTGGGCAGTACAGTAGCGCTGGCGCTGACGGCCCTGCTCCCCGTTTTTTTCGGTGCCGGGGGGGTCTATTTCGCCGGAGCGTTGGCCGGCGGCGGCTACTTTGTCTACCGGGCCTGGTTGCTGGCGCGGGCACCCTCGCGCACAACGGCCATGGGTTCGTTCTTCGCCTCGCTGGTTCAGCTGAGCCTGCTGCTGGGTGCAGCGACGATCGATAGCCTGTTGTGATGCGCGACCTGTCCGACTAGCCCATGCTGATTGCTTCAAACGCAGCTCGGACCGGTCCGCGTTCTACATTTTTCTTCTGGTTACAGGATTTGGTGCTGGTTGCCGCCACCTTGGTAGTGCAGCCGACCTATGGCCATGCCGTCGCCGCAGCAGGAACAGTCACCACGGTGGCGGGGCTGGACCAGGCCACGGCGTTAAATGCCAGCCAGGCAGTACTCGACCGGAGCATCAGCGACTTCACCTTGCTGGACCGTGCGGGTCAACCGGTGCGCCTGGCGCAGTACCGCGGCAAGCCGCTGCTGGTAAGCTTCATCTACACCGGCTGCTTTGACGTGTGCCCGGCCACCACACGGGCGCTACAAAACGCCGTGGAGGCCAGTCGCAACGTTTTTGGCACGCACCAGTTCAATGTGCTCAGCATTGGGTTCAATCAGCCTGCCGACTCGCCGCAGGCGATGAAGGCCTTTGCCTTGCAGTACCGCATTGACCAGCCCAACTGGGAGTTTCTTAGCCCACACGCCTCCATCGTCGAGTCACTGACGCGCGAGTTTGGCTTCAGTTATGCCGCCACGCCAGCCGGTTTTGATCACATCCTGCAAGTCACTTTGCTTGATGGCACGGGGCGCATTTACCGTCAGATTTACGGCGACTCCTTTGGTGCCGATGGTCTGGCAGAGCCCTTGAAGCAATTGCTGAGCAACACCCCTGTGGCGCAACAACTGAGTCTGGAGGGTTTGCTGGACCGGGTGCGCATCCTGTGCACGGTGTACGACCCCAAATCAGGAACGTACCGGGTGCAATACGGGCTGTTGATTGAAGTGGCTGGCGGTGTCACCTTTGCACTGGCGGTGGTCTGGTTTTTCCTCGCCGAGTGGCGCACCCAGCGCCGTGCCCGGCGCCGAGCGAACCAGCACCAATCGCCGGCAGACCAGGCACACGCCTAAGCCACAGCGCGGTGCACGGTTCAGACCGATTACCCGATCCGCATCGACTCCTTCCCTACTGTGTTTCAACTCCTACAAACTCTGGGCCAGCGCGCCTTTCTCGCCATTGAGCGCGTCTTCAGCACATTTTTTAGTGAACGCCTCAATCCGCTGTATTACCTTGGTGCCATCGCCTACTTCCTGTTCTGGGTCGTGGTTGCCAGCGGCTTGTATCTTTATGCATTTTTCGAAACCAGCGTCGTGCAGGCCTACGCCTCGGTCGAAGCGCTAACCCACGGCCAACGTTACGCCGGTGGCCTGCTGCGCAGCTTGCACCGCTATGCCTCCGATGCGCTGGTGCTGGTCATTGTGCTGCACTTGTTGCGCCACCTTAGCTTCGACCGGCACCGTGGCTTTCGTTGGTTTTCCTGGGTCTCGGGGGTGGTGATTCTGTGGCTGACCTACGCCAGCGGCATCAATGGCTACATGTTGCCCTGGGACCGGCTGGCGCAGTTCGTGGTGACCGCCACGACCGAGTGGTTTGACGTGCTGCCCGTGCTGGGGGGTTCCATGGCCCGCAATTTCATTTCCAATGCCAATGTGAGTGACCGGCTTTTTTCCCTGCTGTCTTTCATTCATATTGGCCTACCCCTGAGCGTGCTGGCCTTGCTGTGGGTGCATACGCAACGTGTGCCAGGCGCGCGGACCACGCCACCGCGCCCCGTGTGGATTGCGCTGCTGCTGACGTTGACGCTGCTGTCGCTGCTCAAGCCCGCCTTGAGTCAGGCGCCTGCCGACATGGGCACCCTGGTGGGCGACTTGGGCTTTGACTGGTTCTATCTGCCCACCTATGCCCTGATAGGGACCTGGGGCGCGGTGAACACCTGGTATTTTGTGATCGGTGCGACGCTTGTGCTTGTCCTGTTGCCCTGGCTTGCGCCCCCACATGCAAGCCGTGCCCGCGCATGGAGTATGGCGGTGCACCCGGATGACCGCATTGTGGATGTGCGCGCTGGCGAAACGCTGCTCGATGCAGGCTTGCGCGAGGGACTACCCATGCCCTTTGAATGCCGCAACGGAGGCTGTGGCGTTTGCAAGTGCACGCTGGTGCATGGCGAGGTCAGGCTACAGGCACACCAGGACTTTGCGCTCAGCGCGGCCGAGCGCGCCACCGGCAAGATACTGCTGTGCTGCGCCGAGCCGCTAAGTGAAGTTGAAATCACGTACGTGCCGCTGCCCGGTGCGCGGGCGCAACCGGTCAAGCAGTATGTCGTGCGGGTCACGCGGCTGGAACTCCTCAGCAGCGACGTGATGCAACTCGATTTGCAACTCGACGGCGGAGCCAGGTTGGCCTTTCATGCCGGTCAATACATCAACGTACTGCTCGACGACGGTGCGCGCCGCAGCTTCTCCTTTGCCAGTGCGCCCCACAGCGCCACCGACATCGAGTTGCAGGTGCGCCGCATTGAAGGCGGACGTTTCACGCCCCAGGTTTTCGACACCCTGCGCGTGGGCGACACGCTGCGCATCGAAGGGCCATTGGGCGCCTTCACGTTGCGCGAAGACAGCCAGAAGCCCATCATTTTTGTCGCCGGTTCTACCGGATTTGCACCCGTCAAAAGCATGCTGGAACACGCCTTTCACACCGGCTTGCAGCGCACGATGATTCTGTACTGGGGCGTTCGCAGCCGCAGCGATTTGTACCTGGGCGCACTGGCCGAGCAATGGGCACACGACCACCCCCATTTTCGCTTCGTGCCGGTGTTGTCCAACCCCGCAGCGCAAGATGCCTGGAGCGGTCGCACCGGCCTGGTTCACGAGGCCATCCTGAGCGACTTTCCTGACCTTTCGGCGCACCAAGTGTACGCCTGTGGCTCGGTGCAAATGGTTCAGGCTGCGCAGCCTGCGTTTGCCCAGCGCGGTCTGGCCAGCGACGATTGCTTTTCCGACGCATTTCACCTGGCACCGCAAAAGCCCGTGCAAGGCAGTGCTACCGAGATGGTCCAGCTTGGGGGTTCCCATGGCTAATCGCTCTGCCCTGCCCGCCGTGCTGCGCTATGCCCTGCAAGGGCTTGCCTATGGCGCTTTCGCTACGGTAGTTGGCTATTTTTCATCAGCCCCGGGCTATCGCCAGTTAGGCGATGATCAGGCCTTGCTGAAGCTCTCGTTCAGCCACTCGGGGCAGCTCAAATTTGCCTGCCGCGAGCGCAGCGCTGAAGAGCTAGCCCGGGTCGAGCCCAATATGCGCAACAAGTTGGACTGTCCGCGCGAACGTGCGCCGGTGCGGGTCGAGCTCGACATGGACGGCGCAGCGTTGTTCCGTATCACCACACCCCCGCTGGGGCTGCGCAAGGATGGTGCCGCCACGGTCTACCGCAAACTCGCCATCCCGGCGGGCATTCACCAATTCAGCGCCCGACTGGCCGATGGGCCCAACGATGCGATCAACTTCACTAGTGAGCAGCGTGTCGACCTGGCCCCAGGCCAGGTGCTGATTGTTGACTTCTTGACCGGTAAGGGCGGCTTCGTCTTCACCGGCGGTTGAGCAGGCGGCACCACACTATGTCTGGGCTCGCACGCAGCTTGCGCGATGCGGATGAAGTCTGCACCGCGGTCTTCGATCACGCCTTCGCGCCAAGCCAAAACCCATGGCGCCACCTGGGTGCGCTGGCGTTTCTGTGTCTGGTGCTGGTGGTCACCAGCGGCATCATCGGTTACGCGCTGTACGACACCAGCGTTACGGGTGCTTACCAGTCCGGGTTGCGACTTCAAAATGACCCGATGCTCCTGGGGCGGTTATTGCGCGGACTGCATCGCTATGGCGCAGACACCTGCTTACTGCTGACGGTGCTGCATTTGCTGCGCGAAGGCCTGCGCGGACACTACGCCGGCGTGCGCTGGTTCTCCTGGCTTACCGGGGTACCGCTGCTGTGGCTGATGTGGACGGCTGGCCTGACGGGCTTATGGCTGCTATGGGATGCGCGGGCGCTCTTCAGCATCACCGCGACGGCCGAATGGCTGCAGGCGCTGCCCATCGGTGCGGAGCTGCTGGCACGCAATTTTCTGACCCCTGCAGCCTTGAATGACCGCTTTTTTTCATTGGTCATGTTCATTCACATCGGTGTACCGCTGTTGTTGCTGGCGGCCGTCTGGGTCCATGTGCAGCGGGTGTCTGGGGTGCGCATATGGCCGCCCAAGGCACTGGTGTGGTCCACTTTGGCGATGTTGTCGCTGCTCTCACTGGTATTCCCGGCAGTAAGTTTGGGTGCGGCCGACTTTGCCCATGTGCCCCAACAGGTGCCGCTGGATTGGTTCTACTTGTTCTTTCATCCCTTGGTAGACACGTTCTCAGCGGCGACCATCTGGTGGGCGGGTGCCGGGCTGATGCTGGCACTGGCCGCACTGCCGTTACTGCCATTACTGCCTTCGCACCATGGCACCGTTCGTGCTGCAGCGCGAGTGGATCTTGCCCATTGCAATGGCTGCACACGCTGCGTTGCCGATTGCCCGTTTGGTGCGGTCTCCATGGTGGCCCGCACGGATGGCAAGCGCTACCGTGTGCAGGCCGCGGTCAATCCTGATTTGTGCGCCGCTTGTGGAATTTGTGTCGGTGCCTGCCCGTCTTCCACGCCCTTTCGTCGCATCGAAGACCTGGTCTCGGGCATCGAAATGCCCGCCACACCGATTGCCCACCTCAGGCAGGAGCTGCAGAACAAGATGGCAGCACTCAGTGGCGCCTCCAAGATCGTGGTGTTCGGTTGCCGCCAGGCAGGCAACTGCGCCCCTCTGGCTGATGCAGCCACTGCCGTAATGGAGCTGGAATGCGCTGCCATGCTGCCACCCGCGTTCCTGGAATACGCCCTGCGCATGGGTGCCGCCGGTGCCGTCGTCGCCGGCTGCCGCGAGGCTGACTGCGAGTTCCGGCTTGGCGACCAGTGGGTGCAACAGCGCATCGATGGCGCGCGCGAACCCTACCTGCGCACGTCCGTACCACGCGAACGCATCGCCTTGTCGTGGTCCGGGCGCGATATGCTCGAGGTTGCCGCCACAATCGCTGCCTTGCGCTCCCGCGTGTCGGCTGTTGACGGCATGGCCCCTCACCCATGAAAGTACAAGTGCTGCATGACTAACCCTCTATCGGGTGCATTGGAACCGGACGTACCCGGCTTCCAGTTTGATCTCGCTGTGCCAACGGATGCACGCAAGTCGCTGGCCATGGCGTGGCTGGCGCTCGGCTTGCTGGCGCTATTGGCCTCCGGGCTCTTTTCTGTGTTGTTGGTGCTGTCGCGCACTCCGCAACTGCAGACACTCTTTCCAGTGGCAGACTTTTTCCGTGTTGCCCTGGTGGTGCATGTGGATCTGTCGGTATTGGTGTGGTTTCTGGCTTTTGGTGGCGCCCTGTGGACTTTGAGTGGGACCACGCGTCTGCAGTTCATGGCCTGGTGCGCCTTCGCATTGTCAGCGCTCGGCACGGCCACCCTGTGTGTTGCGCCCTTTGTCGAGCCCGCCACTGCGGTCATGGCGAACTATGTACCGGTCCTGGACGGACCGGTGTTTCTCGGCGGCTTGATGTTGTTTGGCGCGGGGATCACGCTGCTGTGCTTGCGCTCCATGCTGGCGGCGTCGCCGGTAGGAGTGCGCATCAGCGGCGCAGGCGCGCTACGCTTTGGCCTCAATGCCGCCATGGTCACCACGGCCGTTGCCGTGGCTGCATTTGCCTGGTCCTGGGCCACCGTGCCGCAAAACATTGATGCCCGGGCCTACTACGAACTGCTGTTCTGGGGCGGTGGCCATGTCCTGCAGTTTGCCTACACCTTGCTCATGCTGATCGGCTGGCTCTGGTTGGCATCCTCGCTGGCCCCATCGCTCAAGCTGTCGCCGCGCGTGGTAACGCTGCTGTTTGCCATTGCCCTGATCGCCGTCTTCCTGACCCCGATCACTTACCTTGCCTACGACGTCACCAGCGTGGAACACCACCGCATGCAAACCCTGTTGATGCGCTACGGCGGCGGACTGGTCATCGGCCCCATCGCGCTGGCGGTTGTGTGGTCACTGCGTGCTGCTCCGGCTCCCAGCTCCGAAACGCGGCCTCTGCGTGCCAGCCTGGTGTCGTCACTGCTGCTGTTTTCCGCAGGCGGCCTTATCGGTTTCATGATCACGGGGAGCAATGTACGCATTCCGGCACACTACCACGGTTGCATCGTCGGTGTGACGCTCGCCATGATGGGTATGGTCTATCGGCTGCTACCGCAATTGGGCTTCTTAGCCCCGAGATCGCGCACCGCGGCTTGGCAACCACTGATTTATGGTGGAGGTCAGTTGCTGCACATCGTGGGTCTGGTCTGGTCCGGGGGGTATGGTGTGCAGCGCAAGGTGGCGGGTGCCGACCAGGTGCTGCGAACAACTGCAGAGGTTTGGGGCATGGGCCTGATGGGGCTGGGTGGATTGATTGCGATTGTCGGCGGCATCCTGTTTTTGGTGATTGTCGGCCGCTCGGTGCTCGGTGCGCGCGGAGCAAAGGCATGAGCCCAATAGACTCGCCTTTGAAGCCATTATCCAGCACGCAGAGGGCCTGGCTCCTGCGCCTGTGCTGGGTCGGCGCTGCATTGGCGCTGTGCATTCTTGGGGCCAGCATTCTGCTGCGTCTGATGACGGTACTGGATGCGCAGGGGCTAGCGGTTTCACAGCTTGATCCCGGACTGGAGCACACTGTGCGGTTGCTGCACCGGGTTTGCGCCTCCAGTGTCGCGCTGCTGGCGCTGGGTGTGCTTGCCCTGTGCTGGCGTGCGCGGCACACGGATGTCAACGTGATGCCGCCTGCCGCCTGGATCGCGGCTTCCACCGTGGTGCTGGCACTGATCGGTCCGCTGACCACTGGGTATCGCCTGGGCAGCATCACGGTGGTCAATGTCAGCTTTGGCATGGTCTTGCTGATGGCGTTCTGGTGGCTGCGTGAAGCCATTTCGGTCGCCGCAGATGCGTGCCCGCGCCACCCTGCGGACGCATTGTCATGGGCCACCTTCCTCGCCATGGTCTTGCACCTGGCCACAGGTGCCGCTGCCAGTGCATGGGCCATGCATGGCCTGCACGGGCCGGCCTACGTGCACCTGACCTCACTGCTGCTGTGCCTGACCTTGGCCGGCATTCTCCTTTTTGGCCCGCGTGCGCCCAGCGTTTTGTCGCATCGTGTCGCGGCGTTGGCCGCTTTGCTGGGGTTGCAGGTCGTGGTGGGTGGTTTGCTCATGTGGCAGGATCCCCGGTCGGTCGCACTGTCCTACTTTCACGCCATGCTGTCGCCCCTGGTGGCCATGGCTGGCGTATCCATCATGGTGCGTGGAGGACAACGGCAGTACAGATAGGGCCGCCATTGCTACGCCACCTGCGTGATTTTTGTCAACAGTAGAATGCGCCGATGGATGTCAGCGATTTCAATATCCCCCGGTTTTTGGCCGTATTGCCACTATTCAACGACCTGTCGGCTGCCGAGCTCGAACGTGTTGCCCAGGGCTGTCAGGTGCAACGGTTGGGCCGGGGTGACACCATCTTCCGTTACGGCCAACCCTGTGAGGAGTTTCACGTGGTGGTGTCAGGCCAGATCAAGCTGTTTGCCATTTCCCCGGCGGGTCAGGAAAAGGTCATTGAACTGGTGGGGCCAGGGCACAGTTTTGCAGAAGCACTGATGTTCACCTCCAAACCCTACATCCTGAATGCCCAGGCATTGACCAGTACGCTATTGCTAACGGTGAGCAAGCAGTCCATGCTGGATGAAATCGAGCGCGATCCCCGATTTTCGTTGCGTATGCTGGCAGGTATTTCACGGCGTCTGCACGGATTGGTGCATGACATCGAATCGGGCGCACTGCACAGCGGCATGCAGCGTGTCATAGGCTACCTGCTGGGAGACCATCCGTCGGGTGATTCGGTCGGTGATACACACACCATGACTCTGCCGGTAAGCAAGGCAACCATTGCGTCGCGTCTGTCGCTGACGCCCGAGTATTTCTCCAAAGTTCTTCATGATCTGGAGGAAGAGAAGTTGATCAAGATCGATAAACGCGAAATTCGGATCATCGATTTCCCACGCTTATCGCGTTACGGCGTTCGCTGATTCACGGCTGGCATGTAACGTGCGCCAGCATCCCTGGCGTGGATGCAAGCCCGGTTTTCAGTACCGTCCAAGTTTTCATGTCCACCAGGTTGGTCTGACCGTTGATGCGATCGGGCACAGATAAAACCACGGCATCATTTGATTCAGCGCTGGTGCTTGCCTTCAGATCCGGCGTACCGACCAGGGTGAATTCTCCAATGCGCCGGCGTATGTCGAGATGGATCACCTGCAGTCTCGTGCAGGCGTCTTCTGTGCGCTTGCGCAAGGCGCCGACGATCTGGCCGCTGCGTACAGCAACGAAGGCTGTTTCGAACGGTTGCTCCAGCAGTGTTCTCCGAACGCCCAAAAACCCGGCTGTGGCAATCGCTTCCCCCATTTTGTAGTCGTGCACCAGGCCCTCAAAAATGGGCGCAGCATCCGGATTCGTCGAAATTTCCCACAACTCGGCAACCGTGCTGAGTGCCACGACGAAGCTTTGGCGCGAAGGAACCACCAGCAAGGTCGCAGCAGCCGAGGTGGTTTTCCCATCGCGCGTCGCCAGGGTGTAAGTGCGTACCGGGTTCTGATCGGCATCGCGCAGCGTCAGCGTGCGCGTAAAGTTGTCTGACACCAGTGTCCATCGTCCATCGGCGGACGTTGCACGTAAGCCAGGGAGGTCTGTAGCCCAGGCATTGCCGCAACCTGCCTGCCAACAAACAAAAAAAAAGCCCACAACCCGGCAAAAAGACCGGTTGCGGGCCGCTCCGTGTTGCATTGACTTTAGAGCTTCAAGATCCACTCCACGGCTGTTTTCAAGTCAGCATCACTAATTTTTTCCACTGGATTGGGTGACATCGGAATCGGACCCCAGACGCCCGGCCCCCCCGCACGAACTTTAGGCAATAGCTTGGCAAGCACATCCTGTCCTTTGTACTTAGCGGCGATATCCTTGAGAGCTGGGCCGACCAGCTTCTTGTCCTTGGTATGGCAGGCCATGCAGCCCGACTTGGTCATGATCTCTTCACCGGTGGCTGCTTGTACGCAGAAGCTCAGCAGAGCCAAGCTCGCGACCAGCACTGATTTCACTATTTTCATTCTATTTTCCTTGATGAAAGGAGTCTTCGAAAAGCCCCTTTGCCGTGGTGATATTGATTAATAAACGTCGTGCTGGGTGTTGTTCACATTGAACTTACCCGTCGGGGTAATCAAACGTGGGTCCTTGATGACGGCCTTAAGCTTGCGCGTCTTGTCATCGACTACTACCAGCGCCGAAATCTTGTCTTTGGCGCTCCACACCGAGAACCAGACTTCGTCACCCGCCATGTTGTACTCGGGCTGCACGACGCGTTTTGCACCATCGTCCTTGATGCCAGCCCACTCGCCGATGGGCAACACGACATATCCCTTGCTGAGATTCTTGATGTCGAATACTGCAATCGACTGGCTGTTGGCCGGATCCGGATTGAGTGGCGTATCGACCCACAGATTGCTTGACTTCGGATGCGTCTTGATAAACAAAGATCCGCCGCCCTGGCCCTTGATGGTCTCCACCACGTGCCAGGCCTGCGCCTTGTGCTTGATCGGATCAGTACCGATCAAGGAAATGGTCTCATCTCCCAAGTGACTGGTCGCCCAGACAGGTCCGAATTTCGGATGCACAAAGTTGGCTCCACGGCCCGGGTGGGGGACTTTACCGACCTCAATCAGTGCCGTCAGCTTGTCTTCCTTGGTATCGACAACGGCGATCTTGTTGGAGGCGTTCGCTGCTGTGAGGAAATAGCGACCTGTGGAATCCATGCCGCCGTCGTGCAGGAACTGCGCTGCATCGATTGTGGTGATCTTCAGGTTCTTCAGGTCTTTGTAGCTAACCACCAAAATCTTGCCAGTTTCCTTGGCATTGACGATGAACTCAGGGTTGTAGTGCGACGCGACGATCGCTGCTACGCGCGGCTCGGGGTGGTATTCCTGGGTGCCAACGGTGGTACCACGGGTGGATTCAATGCGCAGGGGCTTCAAAGTATCGCCGTCCATGATCACGAACTGGGGCGGCCAGTAGCTTCCGGCGATTGCCAGCTTGTCTTCGTAACCCTTGAATTTGGAGGTTTCCACGGAGCGCGCTTCCAGGCCGACCTTGATTTCGGCGACAGAAGCAGGCTCTTGCATCCAAAGGTCAATCAGGTTGATTCGGGCGTCGCGACCGATCACGTAAAGGTAGCGCCCCGACAGGGACATGCGAGAAATGTGTACCGCATAGCCAGTCTTGATGACCTTGACGATTGCTTTGCTCTTACCGTCAATGAGTGCAACCTCGCCCGCATCACGCAGGGTGACGGAGAACAGATTACCCAGATCCAGGTTGTTCATCTTCTTGGTGGGGCGGTTTTCCGGCGCAACGCTCACCTTCAACGATGCCATCATTTCTTTCATGCCCCATTCCGGCGGTGTCGGTGGCTCGTGCTGGATATAGCGCGCCATTAAGTCCACCTGGTCGTCATTGAGTTCGCCGGAAGTACCCCAATTGGGCATGCCGCCAGGGGAGCCATATTTAATGAATATCTTCAGATATTCGGTGCCATTGGGAATGGTCTTGTCGGTGGTCAGGGGCTTGCCCGTTGCGCCCTTGCGCAACACGCCATGGCAGCCGGCACAGCGTTCAAAATAGATCTTCTGACCGGCAGCAAACTCGGCTACCGTCATCGGCGGTGCCTTGGGGTTGAGGCTGTGCACCATGGGCTCGGAACCAACAGGAGAGGCATCGCCAGCCTGGTAAGCTTTTTCAGTAGATGCCAAAGGCTTTTCCTGTGCTTGGACGCCAATGACCAGACTTGCAAGCAGCATGGCTGCTGCGATGGCACATCGTAGATATCTCATGGTTTGTACTCCGAATGACAATGCAGATTTTTGCGCTTCTGTCCCCGCATTTGGGACCCACTCGCCGATAGTTGCAACACTTCGGACCGGGATGGCAAATTTTCGGCAACCCGCATGAATATGTCCTTAATCTGGCATAAGGATGCGGTGGGTCATTTCGCTTATACGCACAGGAGCATATCGCAGCATGACGCGCGGGGAATCCACGTATTCAGAGAATTCGATTACAGAATTCACGACACTTGGCTTCTGTCGTATTAGTCACGGCTGAGGACTGTCCAATAGCGCCAGGTGTAAAGGGCAAAGCCGCTTGACCACAGTAGTGCTGACACCAGGACGGCATCACTGATCCAATAGGGATTCACTAGTGGAACGAAGACTCGCACCACTGAAGCGGCAGTCACCAGGGCGTAACAGGCCACTTCAGTTTTTCGAGCGACAAGTTTCCTTCCAGTGTGACCCAGTGCCGTGCGCGTCATCATGCCAATGACCATTGTGCCAATGGCACCAGCGGTCAGCGCATGGCTGGAAACCGATGCCGAAATCCACTCCATCGCGGCCATGGCTCGAAACGCCAAGTGCAACGGAATCCACGCATAAGCTACGTGAAGCACCCATACCAAAGGAGTATTCAGCGTCTTCCATGGTTGCCACAGCCACAAGCGCGTCAGGTGGGCTAGCATAGCTAACACGCCCAGAAGCGCAAGCCAGGCGCCAGAGACCTGCATTGCATCTGCAAATGTAAGCAACAGAACCAAACCCAATGCAAGTTTTTCCACGGCTGGGCGACGTTCCGCCTTTGCCCCGGGGAGTGCGTTGTTGGTGAACATGGGAATCACCCTTCCGCCCATGACGCAAAGCACAAACAACATTACATCGAGCCCCAGCGAAATTCCTGCCCAGCCGGGAATCCGCAAAGCGCCCAGTGCATTCAGATGCACGACGAGTTGGGCCAGCGCCATGATGATGAGCAGTGCAACAAAGAAGTAGTTGCGTCGGTTGCGGCCCCGGTACAGCGGGATGCCCAAGGCAATAGCAACGGCCAATGGAAATGCCACATTCACCCCGGCAGCCAACCATGCCCACGGTGAGAGCACCAAAATCCTGCCAGCCACCCACAAAAACGCCAGAGCGGCCAGGTATGCGCCTTTAGGGGTGGGTTGCCCGGACCAGTTCTGCCCCGCCGTCAACAAAAACCCGGTCATAACGGCCAGCGTGAATCCAAACAGCATCTCGTGGGCATGCCACATCGATCCTTGCAGATAGGCATACGGC
>CAJBVC010000672.1 GCA_903958915.1 uncultured beta proteobacterium | reverse complement strand
GGCAAGCCGAGCAGCCGCACCGTCCACGGCAAGGGCAGTACCACCACCAAGGCTCCCAGCATCCCCACCGTCCCGATCCAGACCGGCGGTATCGCCATGGAAACTGCGGCCCATGGCCAACCCGCCAGCCATTGCAAAGCCACCAGCAGCACATTGAGCGCGACGGCCGCCACATCCCACAACCCGGCAAACACCACCCCCAGCAAAGCCAGCGGGGTGATGACCAGCGTGACCCAGGGAATCGCGATCGCATTGGCAAAAAGCCCCACCAGTGACAGTTGCCCGAACAGCAGCAGCGACAACGGCGCCAGCGCCAGGGTAATCACCCACTGCTCGCGCAGCCCGGACACCACGCCAATGGCCACACGCTGCAATGCAGTCCGCCAGCGCGGCGATTCCACCGGCACTACCGCTTCCAGAACCTCAACGTCATTTTGGCCTTTGACGCCCGCCTGGCTTGCGTAAGGCGCTCCTGAATCCGTAGCAAAAAGTATTCCCACGGCGACAAAACTCAGCCAGAAGCCAGGCTGCAGAAGTGCCCACGGATCGACCACCACCACCGACGCACACGCCAGCATCCAGACTTGGTGCCAGGGCCAGCGTGCACCCGCCAGCCGCAGCAGGCAAACCACCGCCAGCATCAGACAGGTGCGTTGGGCGGGAATTCCCCAACCGGAAAAAAGCGCATAGGCGCACGCCAACGCCAAGCCGCCCACCAGCGCCGCATGGGGTGCGGCAACTGTCAGACACAATCGGCTCGAGCGTCGCCAAGCCCAACCCAGCGCGAGCGCAGCACCCCACGCGAACATCGTGATGTGCAACCCGGATATGGACACCAGATGCGCCACTCCAGTGGCACGAAACACATCCCAATCGGCACGGTCAATCGCATTCTGGTCCCCCACCACCAGCGCCGCAATCACGCCTGCGAGTTGCCGTGACTCCAGGCGCTCCATGATACGGTCGCGCACCACCTGCCGGGCCAGCGCGACGGGATGGCGCCAGGTTTGACCCAGCATCAGCGCGGCAGGGTCCTTGGGGCTGGCACGCACATAGCCGGTGGCTTGCACGCCCTGCTCCCACAACCACAATTCATAGTCAAAGCCGTGCGGGTTGCGGCTGCCGTGGGGTGCCTTGACGCGGATCGGCATGGTCCAGCGCTCACCGGCCCGCACCACGGCTGGCAGACGGTTGAGCACCAGTTGTGGCGCAGTGCGTTCGCCCATCGCAGCGGTGTCAGAATCCACCAACACCGATGGCCCGGCGGAAAAGGCACCGCCATACCATCCGACATCCATCCGTGCCGGTATGTCCGTTGGCTGACCATTGATGCTGGCCGCTTCCACCTGCAACCGAAAGCGCAGGCCTGCCTCGTTACGCTGCGGCAGGCCCACGACCACACCCGTCACCAGCACATCGCGTCCTTCCAGCGTGGGGTCCAACGCATTGCCGGCATAGACACCGGCACGCAACCCGGTCAACCCGAACGCCAGTGCGGCCATGCAGAACAAAACGCCCAACCAGCGAACCCGCAATGCTATTACATTGGTAGCTGCCAACGCGCACCCTGCAAGCGCCAGAGCCAGAAACCATGTATACCCATGGCCTTGCCACAAGGCGCTTTGCTGGAGCTGCAAGGCAGCACCCGCCACCAGACCGAGCATGGCCGGAAACAGCATGTCAGCCAGGGCGCGGCGGGCGGGGTGATCGGTGTGCACGCGGCAATGCTAACCCGCTACCGCCAGATGGCTCGGGAATTGCTTTCTCCATTCATTGGTACCATGCTCGACTGCAGGTTGCACCATTGCAACCGTGTAGCCCTAACCAAGATTGCCAAGACACCTATGTCGATTCACGCCGCGCTGAACCACGTTACCCATTACACCTACGATCGCCTGGTGGGCTTGGGGCCCCAGGTTGTACGTCTGCGCCCGGCGCCCCACTGTCGCAGCAAGATCATTTCGTACTCACTCAAGGTCGAACCCTCCGAAGGGCATTTCCTGAACTGGCAACAGGACCCGTTCGCCAACTACCAGGCACGCCTGGTGTTTCCCGACAAGACGCGCGAATTCAAGGTGACGGT
>CAJBVC010000671.1 GCA_903958915.1 uncultured beta proteobacterium | reverse complement strand
CTGTGCGAGGCCGATATCCAGATGGACCTGGACCGCAGGCGCCCCGGCACCAGTCGGCATGTGACGCAACGCAATGAGCCCGATGCGGTGCAAATCCTCAGCGGCGTGTACCAGGGCAAGACCACCGGCACACCGATTGCGCTGCTGATTCACAACACCGACCAGCGCAGCAAGGACTACGGCAACCTGGTAGAAACCTTTCGCCCAGGGCATGCCGACTACACCTACTTCCAGAAATATGGCTTGCGCGACCCGCGTGGGGGCGGGCGCTCCAGCGCGCGCATGACAGCGCCCATGGTGGCAGCAGGCGCTGTGGCCAAGAAGTGGTTGCTGGAAAAGTACGGCACCACGTTTCGCGGCTGCATGACGCAGATTGGCGACACGACCATCCCCTTCGAGTCGTGGGACCACGTGCCCAACAACCCGTTTTTTGCCCCAGTGGCAGACGTGCAGGCTCTTGAAGACACCATGGACGCATTGCGCAAGGCGGGGGACTCTTGTGGTGCGCGCATTCGGGTCTGCGCGGTCAATGTCCCGGTGGGCTTGGGAGCTCCGTTGTTCGACAAGCTGGATTCAGATATTGCGTACGCCATGATGGGTATCAATGCCGTCAAGGGCGTGGAGATTGGAGCCGGTTTTGCCAGCGTGGCGCAACGCGGCACTACCCACGGTGATTCGCTCACGCCACAGGGCTTTGCCAGCAACAATGCGGGCGGCGTGCTGGGCGGCATCAGCACTGGGCAGGACCTGGAAGTAAGCATTGCCATCAAGCCCACCAGTTCCATCATTACCCCGCGCGATTCCATCGATGTGCAGGGCAATGCCACCCAAGTCGTCACCAAAGGCCGCCACGACCCCTGTGTCGGTATCCGTGCCACGCCCATTGCAGAGGCCATGCTGGCACTGGTGGTGATGGAGCACGTTTTGCAGCACCGCGCCCAGTGTGGCGATGTGCAGACCACCCTGGCACCGATCGCGGCCAGCGCGAGAGCCGGGCTATAATTCGCGCCTTGTAAGCCGGTGTAGCTCAGTCGGTAGAGCAGCTCATTCGTAATGAGAAGGTCGGGTGTTCGATTCATCTCTCCGGCACCACTAATAAAGCCCGACAAGTTCGGGCTTTTTTTTCGGCCTAGCCCATGTCGCCCAAGAAAGCAGAGGTTTCCATCGTCCGCTCCTCAGCGGCAGAATACTTGACATTTGTCGCTGCCAGCGGCAAGGGTGGCGTGGAGGCTATTTATGCGGATGAGAGCATCTGGCTAACCCAGAAGATGATGGGCATGCTGTACGACGTGAACGTGCGTACGGTGAATGAACACCTGCAAAAAATCTTTGCTGACAGCGAGTTGCAGGAAGATTCAGTTATCCGGAAATTCCGGATAACTGCGTCAGACGGTAAGAACTACAACACTCAGCACTACCACCTAACGGCCGTCATTGCCGTAGGCTACAAGGTCAACTCCGAACGTGCCGTGCAGTTCCGTAAGTGGGCCACCGGCATCATCGAGCAGTTCACCATCAAGGCCTACGTGCTGGATGACGAGCGCATCAAGGCTGGCGGCTCGATCCTTACCGAGCAGTATTTCGAAGAGCAGTTACAGCGCATTCGCGAGATCCGTCTCTCGGAGCGCAAGTTCTACCAAAAGATCACCGACATCTACGCCACGGCGATTGACTATGACGTGACTGCGCAAGCCACCCAGCGTTTCTTTGCCAGCGTTCAAAACAAGTTGCGTTGGGCAATCCATGGGCAAACGGCGGCTGAGGTCATCTACCACCGTGCGGATGCCGAAAAAACGAACATGGGGCTGAGCACTTGGAAAGATGCGCCGACGGGCAAGATTCAGAAGTTCGATGTGGTGATTGCCAAGAACTACCTGACTGAGAGTGAAATGGTGCAACTCGCCCGCTTGGTCAACGCCTATCTCGATGTGGCTGAAGACATGGCACAGCGGAAGATTCCGGTGACCATGCAGGATTGGGAAACCCGCCTGAATCGCTTCATTGATGCCACGGACCGGGAGGTGTTGCAGGACGCGGGCAAGGTCGCCGCAGAAATAGCCAAGGCACACGCCGAAAGCGAATTCGAGAAATACCGCATCGTGCAGGACCGACTGTTTGAAAGTGACTTCGACAGGTTGATCGGTCAAATCGAGACCGCGCGCAAACCAGTTTCTGGCGACAAGGAAATGTAGCGAATGTCAGACAATTCCTGAGGCAAATTGCCTGATGGGTGTGCTCCGGAAGGCAGCGACCGCGCCTACAAATCCAGCAGTGACTGGAGTGGGTCTGTCGGAGGTGCCTTGCGCAACTGCTGTAACGTTTCTACAAAGTCACGGGCCTGCTGACGCTGGGTCTCACTGAATGTGACCCCGGCTGCTCCGTTGAGCAAGATCTCCAGCAGCCCGGTGAGGTGTAGCTGGAACCTCTCGTACTGTGGATGCGTCGCCATGAGGGAGGCAACGATTGCCATCAGGCCTGCCTGCGTGGCGATCAGAGTGTCCAGCTCGGATTGCAGTTGTTTACTTTCCATCGATGTGCCTTGAAGTTCGTAATGAGTGATCTCAAAGGGGTGACCCTTCGGACTCATGCCCCAACAGTTTATTCGCAGTTCAGTCCTGTACTCGCGTAT
>CAJBVC010000670.1 GCA_903958915.1 uncultured beta proteobacterium | reverse complement strand
CGGAAAGCGCGTCAACAAGGCGCGGTCACGCCGCTTTTCGTCGGCTGTCCGGTTGCGCTCTTCCGCTTCGCGCCGCTCCTTTTGCTCCAGCTCCGCCTTCTCCTGTGCGGTCAGACTGGGGCCGACCTTGGCCTTCACGGTTCCGCTCGGATTAAGCACCTTTTGCTCGCGGTCTGTGCACTCGGGTATGGGGCGATCCGCCGTCAGTTTACGACCCTTGGCATCTATACAGGTATAGACACCGGAAATCACTGGAGCGTCTTGCGCCCAGGACGCCCATCCCACCCCGGCCAGCACCAAGCCTATCCCCACCTTGGCCATCATCTTTTTTCTCATTCGTTGCCTTCTTCCACTCCGTACCGCTGGCGGTAAGCCAGCACACGCTGGTGCTCCAGATTGGAAGTTTCACCATGGTGTTCCTTCAGATAGTGCATCAAATCGTCCAGCTTCGCAATCGCGCACACCTTCAGACCCAGTTGTCGTTGCACATATTGCACCGCACTGTAAGGGACATCGTGCCCGTTTTCGGTAGCCTTTTCCTGGCGATCCAGCGCAATGAGAACTGCATGCGGTACCGCACCTGCCGCCCTGATGATGGAGATCGACTCACGCGCAGCAGTCCCCGCAGACATCACATCATCCACAATGAGAACGCGCCCCTGCAGCGGCGCGCCCACCAGTGTCCCTCCTTCGCCATGGTCTTTGGCTTCCTTGCGGTTGTAGGCAAAAGGCACATTGCGTCCGCGCCGTGCCAGTTCTACGACCAGTGCCGCTCCGAGGGGGATCCCCTTGTAGGCGGGTCCAAATACCATGTCAAATTCCACGCCACTGCCAAGGATGCGCTGCGCATAGAATTCGGCCAAACGTCCCAATTTGGCCCCGTCGTCGAACAGGCCGGCGTTGAAGAAGTACGGACTCATGCGAGCCGCCTTGGTCTTGAACTCACCAAAGCGCAGCACACCGCACGCCACAGCAAATTGCACAAAATCCTGTGCCAACGCGTCATGATCTGACATGGGGAATTCCTTGTTTCAATTAACCAGCCTCAACCTCAACGGCATCCGTTCCGCCACCAGCAAAGGTCTCGAAGCCTGGCTGTTGCAGGCGAATCCCGATTGTATTTGCGTGCAGGAGGTCAAGGCCCAGGCGCCAGACCTCGCTGGCCGGTTTGAGTCTCTGGCGGGCTTGCGGGGCTACTTCCACTTGGCCGAAAAAAAGGGCTACTCGGGCGTGGCGATTTACACCCATCTACAACCGAGCGACGTGGTTGCGGGATTTGATAGCGGCGAGTTTGATGCGGAGGGCCGTTATGTCGAGTTGCGCTTCGACACTCCGGCACGCAAGTACTCCATCATCAGCGCGTACTTCCCTAGCGGATCTTCTGGCGAGGAACGCCAGCAGGCCAAATACCGCTTTCTTGCGCGTATGTACCCGCATCTGGAGCGACTCAAGGCGCAGCGCGACTTCATCCTGTGTGGCGACATCAACATTGCACACCGCGAAGCAGACTTGAAAAACTGGCGCAGCAACCAGAAAAACAGCGGCTTTCTGCCGGACGAGCGCGCCTGGATGACCCGGCTCACGACCGCGTGCGGTCTGGTCGACGTTTACCGGCAGCTCGAGCCCCAAACTACCGATACCTGCTACACATGGTGGAGCAACCGCGGCCAGGCCTATACCAACAACGTGGGCTGGCGACTGGACTATCACTTGGCAACTCCGACCTTGGCTGCAGGGGCACGCTGCGTGGAAATCTACAAGGGCCAGAAGTTTTCAGACCACGCGCCGGTCACCATTGGTTACGACTGGTAACCTTGACTTACATCAATCAGAGTCCGTTGCCCCGGTTCTTTCGTACCGCGTTGATTACAATCAAGAAAGTAGACTCCAGGTCATACGAGCCGTCCCGTTTTGGCCGACTTTGCTGCCCGCAAACCTTTTGGACTCCATTTCTCTCACATGCTCAGTGCCCACGGTTTGACCTGTGTGCGCGGTGACCGCCGCCTGTTTTCGGACCTCGATTTGACCATCAAGGCCGGTGAGTGGCTGCACGTGCGTGGCGAAAACGGCGCCGGCAAAACCAGTCTCCTGCGCCTGCTGGCCGGTTTGTCGCAACCCGCCGGCGGGGAAATTCGCTGGTGTGGTGTACAGATTGATAGCGCCGAAGACTACCGCCGCAATTTGCTTTTCTTTGGTCACCATGGTGCCTTGAAGGAAGACCTTACCGCGTTGGAGAATCTGGAGTTCGCAGCAGCCATGGATGGCGCAAATTTGCCATTGGAGGCCGCGTTGCGGGCGTTGCAGCGGTTTGGCCTGAAAGGGCGCGAACTACTGCCGGTGCGTGTGCTGTCAGCAGGACAAAAACGGCGGGTGATGCTGGCGCGCATCGCCACCCGCAACGCATCTCTATGGATCCTGGACGAACCCTTTACCGCCCTGGATGTGAAAGCGGTGGATTTGCTGTCCACCCTGATCAGTGACCACGTTACCGGTGGTGGAATGGCCATCTTGACGAGCCATCAAACCATGCCCATTCCGGGTGGACGGGTGGTCCAGCTTTGAACGCCATATTTGCCGTAGCCCGACGAGACCTGCTCATGGTGATGCGTCGAAAGAGTGAGGTGCTGACCGCATTGTTCTTCTTTGTGATTGTTACCAGCCTTTTCCCTCTGGGAATCGGGCCTGAACCGACACTGCTGCGCAAGATTGCGCCTGGCGTGCTGTGGGTCGCCGCACTGCTTGCGACGATGCTCGGGTTGCAGCGCATGTTTGCGGCCGACCATGCAGACGGCACGCTGGAGCAAATGGCAATTTCACCAACACCCCTGGTAATGTTGGTAGTTGGTAAGATCGGCGCCCATTGGCTGGTTTCTGGTTTGCCGCTCGTATTGATTGCCCCCATTCTGGGTATTCAATTTGACCTGGACGCCAGCGCACTCGGCGTGCTGGTGATCGCACTGCTGCTGGGGACGCCGCTGCTGTCCTTGATTGGGTCCATCGGAGCCGCGCTGACATTGGGAGTACGCGGTGGTGGCGTATTGTTAAGTCTTTTGGTCTTGCCCCTGTTCATTCCTGCGCTGATTTTTGGTGCTGGTGCAGTGGAGGCGCATATTTCCGGCATGGGCGCTGGAGGCCATCTTTCGTTGCTGGCGGCCATGTTGGCGCTGGCTGTGTTTTTCGCGCCGTGGGCCACCACGGCTGCCCTGAGGATTGCATTGGAATGAGTAACCGTCTTGTCAACTGGTTTCGCTTTGCGAGCCCCCACAACTTTTACCCGCTTGCGGGAAAAATGATTCCGGTTTTCTGGACGCTGGCCGCGCTGTTCGGTGCCGCAGGGTTGTGGATGGGCTTTTTCGTGGCTCCCACCGATGCCCAACAGGGCGAGGGGTACCGCATCATCTTTGTGCATGTACCGGCCTCCTGGTTGTCGATGTTTATCTATATGGTGATGGCCACCTGGGCTGGGATCGGCTTGGCGTTGAATGCGCGGCTCTCCAGCATGATGGCACAGGCACTGGCCCCGACGGGCGCCCTGATGGCTTTTCTGTCGCTGTGGACGGGTGCATTTTGGGGCAAGCCGATGTGGGGCACGTGGTGGGTATGGGACGCACGACTGACGTCCGAACTGATCCTGTTCTTTCTGTATCTAGGCTTTATGGCCTTGCAAGCCTCGATCGACGACCCACGCCGCGCTGACAAAGCCGGCGCCATCGTGGCACTGGTTGGTGCGGTCAATGTTCCGATCATCTATTTTTCCGTCACCTGGTGGAACACCCTGCACCAGGGCTCCAGTGTGAATTTGACCAAATCTTCGATGGCGGTCACCATGCTGTGGGGCATGCTGCTCATGGCACTTTGCTTCTGGATGTACTCCATTGCTGTTGCACTGACGCGGGTACGCACGATCATTCTGGAGCGAGAGTCCCATACGGAATGGGTGAAGGATTTGCCGGAGGTAAAAGTATGAACTGGAATTCTCCTGCCGAATTTTTCGCTATGGGCGGCTACGGTCTCTATGTCTGGGGCAGCTTTGGAATTTGCGCTTTAGCGATGGTTGTGGAACCTTTCTTGGCGAAGTCGCGTCATAGCAAGGTACTTCAAACGCTGCGCCACCAGGCTCTGGCGGAAAAAATTGAAAAGGAAACCCCATGAAAGGCTGGAAAAAACGTGGCGCGATCGTCGTTGGCGGTCTGGCGGCGGTCGGCATCGCCTCTGCACTGGTGCTGAACGCGCTCAACAGCAATATTGCGCTGTATGTCACGCCAACCGAAGTTGCAGCAGGAAAGGCGCCCAAAACGGCCGCATTTCGTGTCGGTGGAATGGTCAAGGAAGGCTCTGTACGCCGTGACAACCTGGTGGTGCACTTTTCCATGACCGACCTGACCCATGATGTTCCCGTCGCTTACCAAGGCATTCTTCCAGACCTTTTCAAGGAAGGCAAAGGGGCCGTGGTGCAAGGAAAGTTCGACGCCGACGGTCTCTTTAAGGCAACTGAAGTGCTTGCCAAGCACGACGAGAATTACATGCCCCCGGCAGCGCAACATGCGCTGGACCAAGCCCAACGCGCCAAGGATGCAGCCAAACCATGACACCTGAAATCGGTCAATTCGCCCTCATTCTCGCCCTGTGCGTTTCTCTGGTTCAAGGGACCTTGCCGCTGATTGGCGCCCACAAAGGCCGCGCTGAGTGGCTGGCGCTTGCACGCCCGGCAGCACAGGCCACTTTTGTGACACTCGCCATTTCGTTTGCTGCCCTGACCTGGGGGTTTTATGTCAACGACTTCTCGGTGAAATACGTGGCGGCACACTCGAACCTGCAATTACCAACGTTGTACAGATTTGGCGCCGTCTGGGGTGGGCACGAAGGCTCACTGCTGTTGTGGGTGCTGCTGCTGTCTACCTGGAGCATCGCCGTGGCGCACTATTCCCGTACGCTGGATGACACCATGGTAGCGCGCGTGTTGGGCGTGCTTGGATTGGTGACAGCCGGCCTGCTGCTGTTTATCCTGTTTACTTCCAACCCCTTTGATCGCCTGCTACCCGCCGCAGAAAACGGACGCGACCTCAATCCTTTATTGCAAGACCCAGGTCTGATATTTCACCCGCCCATGCTGTACATGGGGTATGTAGGATTCGCGGTCGCGTTTTCGTTCGCCATTGCAGCCCTGCTTTCCGGGCGCCTGGATGCTGCCTGGGCACGTTGGTCACGACCCTGGACCAATGCTGCATGGGTCTTTCTGACCATGGGCATCGCGCTGGGGTCCTGGTGGGCGTATTACGAATTGGGTTGGGGCGGCTGGTGGTTTTGGGATCCGGTGGAGAACGCTTCTTTCATGCCCTGGTTGCTGGGCACGGCGCTGATCCATTCACTGGCGGTGACGGAAAAACGCGGTAGTTTCAAAAGCTGGACTGTTCTGTTGGCCATAGGTGCGTTTTCACTATCGCTCTTGGGAACGTTTCTGGTCCGCTCCGGCGTACTGACATCCGTGCATGCCTTCGCCACCGATCCACGCCGCGGTATCTTCATCCTGGCGCTGCTGGTTCTGGTGGTGGGTTCCTCACTGCTGCTGTTTGCTTGGCGGGCTCCCAAAGTCGCGCTAGGCGGGTCTTTTGCGGCTTTTTCCCGGGAGTCGTTGTTGTTGACCGGCAATGTGCTGCTGGTGGTCGCCTGTGGCGCCGTGCTGCTGGGAACACTCTACCCCCTCATCGTTGATGCATTGGGCCTGGGCAAGATTTCCGTCGGCCCGCCCTACTTCAACGCCGTATTTGTGCCCATCATGATGCCGGTCGTATTTCTTCTCGCTGCAGTTCCACTGGCGCGCTGGAAGAACTCGGATATCAAGGACATGGCCATACGCCTTTGGATTCCCGGTGTACTGGCGGTGGTTGCTGGCGTCCTGATTCCCTGGATGATGGGCGGCTGGACCGTCATGACTGCGATCGGTAGCGCGTTGACGGTCTGGGTCATGGCATCAGGCATTCTGCAAGTGGTGAACCGCCTCAAGTCCGGCATGCCACCACTGTCCTTCTGGGGCATGCACCTGGGACATTTTGGCATTGCTGTTTTCGTTTTTGGCGTCTCCATGGTCGGCGGCTTCCAGGAAGAGCAGGACGTCAAGATGGCGCCAGGCGATACCACCACTGTGGGAGGCTACCAGTTCAAGCTCATTGAGGTGAAAAACGTGATGGGTCCCAATTACAAGGCCGATCGTGGCGTGTTCGAGTTAACCCGTGAGGGAAGCCCCACCAAGATGCTTTACCCGGAAAAACGCGCCTATTTTTCCTCCACCATGCCCATGACGGAAGCGGCGATCGATGCCGGCTTTACCCGCGACGTGTACGTCTCCCTGGGTGAACCCCTGGATGGCAACGCGTGGGCGATTCGTGTTTACTTCAAACCTTTTGTCGACTGGATCTGGGGCGGTTGTGCCCTGATGGCACTGGGTGGACTGTTCGCGATGTCGGATCGCAGGTACCGGCTCAAAGTGAAATCCAAAGTTGCAGAGAAGGTGGCGTTGAAGAGGGCTCGTGCATGAAGGCCAAGTTCCTGGTACCACTGGGGCTGTTCATTGTTTTGGTCGGCTTTCTTGCCGTCGGACTCAAGCTCGACCCGCGAGAGGTGCCCTCGCCGCTGGTGAACAAGCCCGCCCCTGCGTTCACCGTGCCGCAGATGCAGCAGGCTGAACTGCAGTTTTCTTCGGCCGACATGCTGGGCAAAGTCTGGCTGCTCAATGTGTGGGCGTCCTGGTGTGTAGCTTGCCGCGAAGAGCATCCGGTACTGATGGGCTTGGCCAAACAGCAGTTGATTCCCATCATTGGCCTGGATTACAAGGATCAGCGCAAGGATGCCATGGGAGTTATCAAGCGCACGGGCAACCCCTACGACGTGATCGCGTTCGATGCAGATGGCCGGGTGGGTATTGACTATGGTGTGTATGGCGTGCCCGAAAGCTATCTGATCGACAAGAACGGAATCATCCGCTACAAGGAGATCGGTCCGATCACGCAAGACGCGCTCGATAAAAAGATCATCCCCCTTATCAACGAATTGAAAAAATCGTGAAATATTTGTATGTGTTCGTGTTGGCGTTGCTGAGCGTGACGCCAAGCTGGGGCAAAGAAGCGGCCTCGCTGGCGGATGACCCCAAAGTGGAACAACGTCTGATCGTCATTTCCGAAGAAATGCGCTGTCTGGTCTGCCAGAATGAATCATTGGCCGGTTCACGGTCCGATTTGGCGAACGACTTACGCCGTGAGTTGCGAACACTGATCAAACAGGGCAAGACGGATGCGGAAATCCGCGAGTTCATGGTCAGCCGGTATGGCGACTTTGTTCTCTACCGTCCGCCGGTGAAACCTATTACCTGGCTGCTGTGGATCGGCCCCTTCGTTTTGATGGTCGCCGGCGTCATCGCATTGTTTGTTTATATGCGTCGCCGCAATCGCGACATCAGCAGCGCGGTCGCACTGACCGAAGAAGAACGCAAGCGTGCCGAAGCGCTGCTCAAGGAAGGCGATAAATGATTGGATTTCTGTTAGTTGGCACCCTGATCGTGGTGCTGGTATTGGCGCTCCTGTTTCGTCCCTTTTTCTGGAAGAGCGAAGAAACCAACGTATCACGCCGCCAACTTAACACCGTGATCTACAAAGATCAGCTGGTTCGCCTGGAAAGCGACCGCAACGAAAAAATGATCGCGCAGGACGACTACGAGCAGGCACGCGCCGAGTTGCAACGCCGACTGATCGATGACGACAACGTTGCCGACGCCACGGTCACCCTCCAGCCACCGAAAAAGACCCTGATCGGCATCGGTATTGCGCTGCCCGTTTTAGCGGTGGTGTTGTATTTGGGCCTGGGAAATCCCGCCACCCTCGACCCCAAAGGCCCCCAGCACAAAGTGGATGCCAGCGAACTCAACACCATGCTGGAAGGTCTTGCCAAGAAACTGGCAAAGGAACCCGACAATCTGCAAGGCTGGGCCATGCTGGCGCGCTCCTACAAGGCGGTCGGACGCAACGCGGAAGCCGAGCAGGCCTTTGGCCGCGCTGGCACCTTGCTCGACAGCGATGCCCAGTTGCTGGCCGATTACGCAGATTCGATCGCGACGAACGCGGGAGGCAATTTGGCTGGCCGTCCCACCGAGCTGATCGAAAAGGCCCTCAAGGTTGATCCCAACAATGGCATGTCCCTGTGGCTGTCGGGTACCGCTGCGTTCCAACGCAACGAGTACGATAAAGCCATTGGCACCTGGGAGCGACTGGTGCAACAACTCGAACCTGGCTCCGAAGACGAGAAGATGCTGCAAAACGCCATCGGCGAAGCCTATGCCAAGTCAGGCAAAAAGGCGCCCACAGTAGTTGCTGGTTCTGGCAACGTGCCCAATCCCCATACCAAAGGACCCGCAGCAAACGCCAATCCGAGTGCCGGCGTCAGTGGCGAAGTGGAACTCGACGCAGCGCTGAAGGCGAAGGCACTGCCGACCGACATCGTCATGGTGATTGCACGCCTGCCGGGGACGCGCATGCCGATGGCAGTGCTGCGTGTGCCGGCCAGCCAGTTGCCCTTGAAATTTACTCTGGACGATTCCTTGGCAATGAACCCCGAGTCGCTCATTTCCAATGCCGCTCAGGTCGAAGTGGAAGTGCGAATTTCAAAAACCGGTTTGGCCATGCCGGAGCCGGGTGACCTGCTGTCTGCGGCTCAAACCGTCAAGGTGGGCGCCAAAGGCCTGAAGCTACGAGTGGATCGTGTGCGACCCTGAGTTGGTAAACCAGCGCAAACGTTCCATCGTGAGGCTCAGGCAGGCCGGTTGCGCACTGATCATCGGTGCGGCCATGGCGATGGGCGCAGTGGCCAAGACGCCGGGAGAAGTCTCGATTGGGGAGACCCTCCGGGAAGCATCGATGCAAGGGCTTTCCGGGGCCACGCAAAAGCTGTCGGAATTTCGAGGCAAACCGCTCATCATCAATGTGTGGGCGAGTTGGTGCGGGCCATGCCTGCAGGAGATGGGGTCGCTGGAGCGATTGCAGCAAACCTATGGCGGCAAGCAATTCAACATCATCGGTATTTCGACCGACGACTACTGGATCAACGCCAAGGGTTTTTTGCAAAAAACGCGCATCAGCTTCCCCAACTTTATTGACAACCGCCTGTTTCTTGAAAACATGCTGGGAGCAGACCGCCTGCCGTTGACCCTGTTGGTTGATGCCAAAGGCAAGGTACTGGCCAAGGTCTATGGTGCACAGGCCTGGGATAGCCCGCCGGCGCTCGCAATGATCGGCAAGACCCT
>CAJBVC010000669.1 GCA_903958915.1 uncultured beta proteobacterium | reverse complement strand
GCATCGCAGCCGCTGTCGGCCAGCGCGACCGAAGCTCCCTGGGGCGAGGAAGGTGTGGCGGTGGTGGTGCGCGATGGCAAGCCGTTTCTGGTCAATGGCACGCGCCTGTATGGCGTGGGCCAGTCGATCGGTGCCTACCGCATTGTGCGAATCGCCGAGACCGAAATCTGGTTGCGCAAGGGTAAAGAACTGCTCAAACTTTCGCGATTCTCGGGAATTGAGCGCAAACCCTCGGCAGAATCCAAAGGCTCCAAACCATGACGCATACTGTGACCATGTTTGATTTCTACCGAATATTGAAATCCGCCCCGTTGTGGTTGGGCGTGTTGTTGCTGGCGGGTTGCGCCAACGAACGCACATTGCAGTTTCAGGACGTCACCCAAACCGTGCGTGAAGAGTTGCCCGCCCCCAGGCAGCCAGCCCAGCCGGTGGCGGTGCCTCAGCGCGTGACCGAGGCCCTGGCCGAGCCCGCACCGGCCAAAGCACCACCGGTGCCCGAGCCCCGTATCGACTTGCTGGTCAACAACGCCCAGGCTAGAGAGGTGTTTCTGGCCATCGTGGCCGACACCCGCTACAGCATGCTGATGCACCCGGATGTGAAAGGCACCTTGTCCGTCACCTTGCGTGGTGTCACCGTCACCGAGGCGCTGGAAGCCATTCGCGATGTGTATGGTTACGACTTCAAGATCGATGGCCGGCGTATCACCATTTATGCGCCCACCCTGCAGACGCGTATTTTCACCATCAACTACCCGCAGTCGCAGCGTTCGGGCACCAGCGAACTGTCGGTCTCGTCTGGCACGGTGTCAGGTAGTTCCGGCGGTGCTACCAATTCAGGAGCTGGCGGCGCAAGCGGCGCGGGCGCTGGAGGCGCAAGTGGTGGTGCGACGAGTCAGGTGGAAAGCAGCCGAATCAGCACCAATACCAAGACCGATTACTGGGCCGAGCTGACCGCAGCAGTCAAGGGAATGGTCGGCCCCGGCGATGGGCGCAGCGTCATCACCAGCCCGCAGGCCGGCATCATGGCGGTGCGCGCCATGCCCGACGAATTGCGCCAAGTGGAGAAATTCCTGAAGGCGGCACAGTTGTCGGTGGAGCGCCAGGTCATGCTGGAGGCCAAGATCGTCGAGGTCGAATTGCGAGATGGCTACCAGAGCGGCATCGATTGGCACGCGCTGCGCAACGGCGGCGGCGCCACCGGCGTCATGGGCACCATTGGTGGCGGCACCGCCAACAACGTGCTGATCAATGGGGTGGTGGGCAATGTGCCAGGGCTGCCTTCGGGCAGTGCCTCCATCAGCGGCGCCCTGTCGTTGCCGGCGGCGGCGGGTGGCGTGTTCGGGCTGGCGCTGGCCACCGAAGGGTTCCAGGCGGTGCTGGGCTTTCTGGAGACCCGAGGCGATATTCAAATTCTGAGCAGCCCGCGCATTGCCACGCTCAACAACCAGAAGGCGCTGCTCAAGGTCGGCACCGACGAATTCTTTGTGACTGGTTTTTCCAGCAACACCACCAACACGGGAACCACGGGTACGGCGACGGGTAGCAACAACACAACCATCAACCCGATCACGCCGGTGATTTCGTCCATGTTCTCCGGCATTGCGCTGGATGTGACGCCGCAAATTGACGACCAGAACAACATTACCCTGCATGTGCGCCCGTCGGTGACTTCGATTTCGGAGAAGAGCAAAAGCATCGGCTTGCCG
>CAJBVC010000668.1 GCA_903958915.1 uncultured beta proteobacterium | reverse complement strand
TGTCTGGTAGTGTCAACATGGTTGGCAGAGTAGAGGCTTCGCTCCTGACTCGGTGCAATGTAATGCAAACTGGGACATTTGTCCCAACGTATCATCGGCATCTGCTTGATAACTACGAGCCGCCATGATTCGCATTTCTGAACTCAAACTGCCTTTGTCCGCTCTGCCGGTGGTGGTGCGCCGCGCTGCCGATGCGCCCAGCGAAACCGAGGCCGACCGCGCGCCCACAGCGCACCCGGTCGCACAACTGGTGCAAATGGCAGCCAAGGTACTGGGCGTGGCCGGCGCTGACATCAAGCAACTGGTAGTCCACAAGCGCAGTTTCGATGCCCGCAAGGCCGAATTGCTGGTGGTCTACATCGTCGACGTCGAACTGGACACCACCCTCCAGGCGGAGCTGTTGGCGCAACTTGCGGGAAACCCCCACGTCGGCCCCACGCCAGACATGCATTACCGCTTGACGCCCTGCCAGCCCAGGAACCCGGACGACCGGCCAGTGGTGGTCGGATTCGGGCCGTGCGGCATGTTCGCCGCATTGTTGCTGGCGCAAATGGGGTTGCGCCCGATCGTGCTGGAGCGCGGCGCCACCGTGCGCGAACGCACCAAGGACACCTGGGGTTTGTGGCGCAAGAACACGCTTAAACCCGAAAGCAACGTGCAGTTTGGCGAAGGTGGTGCCGGCACGTTTTCCGACGGCAAGCTGTACAGCCAGATCAAGGACCCGCGCTTTCTGGGTCGCAAGGTGATGGAGGAACTGGTCAAGGCCGGAGCGCCGGCGGAGATTCTCTACGAGGCCCACCCGCACATCGGTACCTTCAAGCTGGTGAAGGTGGTGGAGAGCATTCGCGAACAGATCATCGCCCTCGGTGGCGAAGTTCGGTTTGACCAAAGAGTGGTCGATTTGCTATTGAATAATGAGCGCTCTACGCTTTCCCTGTGCGGTCTGCAGGTCGAAAATACCTTGGACGGCAGCACTACCGAGCTTGCCGCAACCCAGGTCGTGATGGCGCTGGGCCACAGCGCGCGCGACACCTTCGCCATGCTGTACCAGCGCGGGGTGGCGATGCAGGCCAAGTCGTTTTCGGTGGGGTTTCGCATCGAACACCCGCAAAGCGTGATCGATCGGGCGCGCTGGGGTCGCCACGCCGGGCACCCGATGCTGGGCGCTGCAGACTACAAACTGGTACACCACGCTGCCAACGGTCGCGCGGTGTACAGTTTTTGCATGTGCCCGGGCGGCACGGTGGTAGCCGCGACCAGTGAGCCGGGTCGGGTGGTGACCAACGGCATGAGCCAGTATTCACGCAACGAGCGCAACGCCAACGCCGGCATCGTGGTGGGCATCGACCCGCAGGATTACCCCTGCGACGAGGCCACCTTCGTGGCGGCTTTCGGCACAGTGGATGGCGCGCAATTCGCCAAAGAGGCGACTGCGCTGCGCGCCCGTGACCCGCTCGCAGCACACCCTTTGGCCGGGATTGCACTGCAGCGCCAGCTGGAGTCAAGAGCTTACGCACTGGGTGGTGCCACCTACGAGGCCCCCGGGCAACTGGTGGGGGATTTTCTGGCGGCACGCCCGTCATCAACGTTGGGCGCCGTCCTGCCTTCGTACAAGCCCGGCGTCAAGCTCGGCGACCTGACGCCCAGTCTGCCCAGCTACGCCATTGAAGCCATCCGCGAGGCATTGCCGGCCTTTGGCAGAAAGATCAAGGGCTTTGACATGGCCGACGCGGTGCTGACCGGAGTGGAAACCCGCACCTCGTCACCCCTCAAAATACCCCGGGGCGACAACCTGCAAAGCACCAACGTGGCGGGCCTGTACCCGGCCGGTGAAGGCGCCAGCTACGCGGGGGGCATTCTGTCCGCAGCGGTGGATGGCATCAAAGTGGCCGAAGCGGTGGCGCGCAGCCTGAGCGCGTAAAGCACACACGGGCGTCCAGGCATGACGCTTTTCGCTGACAATGGTGGCGCACTTCACTGATTTTTTGAACCATGTATCTCCTCAGGCATTCGCGCGCTTTTTCGTTGCAGCTTGGCGCTGCCCTTGTGTTGCTGGGCGTCGTGCCGGCAAGCCAGGCGGCACTTGGCGGTGACGTATCGACGCTTGCCAGCGAGCAGAGTGTGTTCCGGGCGACGTTTGTCGCCACCCGATCCAACCAGTTTTCGGTGCATTCCCTGACCACTCCCGCCGGAGTGCACATTCGTCAATATGCGGGACCCTCGGGACATGTGTTTGCCGTGGCCTGGGATGGCCCGGTGTTGCCCAACCTGGAGACGCTGTTGGGGTCGAGTTATGCCGCCTATGTGGAAGGACAGCGCCAGCGCGGTCGCGGTGTGCGTATCCAGACCCCCGCGCTGGTCGTTGAGTCAGCAGGCATGATGCGCGCCTTCTATGGCAAGGCCTTGCTACCGAAGCACTTGCCAGACGGCGTATCGGCGAGAGACATCCAATGAAGGCAACTCTTGGTTTATTGCTGACCGTTTTCCTGGTGGCCTGCGGCGGCGGCGGTGGCAGTGAAACAGCCACCCAGCCCCCCCAAGCCAGGGCAGATAACGTGGTCGCCTTGACCGTGGAAGCTGGCCCCGGCAATAACATCAATATCCCGTATGTCACGGTCACCGTCTGCATTCCGGGCTCGGCCAGTTGCCAGACCATCGAACGCGTGCTGGTCGATACCGGCTCTACCGGTTTACGGCTGCTGGCGTCTGCCCTGACAAGCGTCAAACTGCCAGCACAGACCACCAGCACCAGCAATACAGTGGTGGAGTGTGGCCAGTTCATTAACTTTGTCACCTGGGGGCCGGTCAAGGTGGCCGACGTCCTGATTGGCGACAAGCGTGCCAACAGCGTGCCGATTCAGGTGGTGGCTGACCCGGCGTACAACGTCATTCCGCACTCTTGTGGTCGGGCTGATTTGGCGGCCACCAGCACCGACGATCTGGGAGCCAACGGTGTGCTGGGCGTGGGGCTGTTCGTCAATGATGGTCAGATTTATTACGACTGCAACCCCACCTCGCGCTTCAATGATTGCCCGGTCAACCTCACCGCGGCACAGCAGGTGCAAAACCCCGTTGCACTCTTTGCCAGCGACAACAATGGCGTGGTTTTGCAACTGCCAGCGGTCGCGGCAGGCGGCGTCGTGCGGGTGGATGGCCAGATGGTCTTTGGCATCGACACCCAGCCCAATAACCGGTTGGGCAATGCCAAAGTAATTCAGACCGATGCCTCGGGCTTCTTTACCACCACCTACAAGGGGGTAGCGCTGCGCAACAGCTTCATCGACAGCGGCTCCAACGGTTTGTATTTTGACGACGCCGCCCTGGCGCAGTGCCCCAGCAACCC
>CAJBVC010000667.1 GCA_903958915.1 uncultured beta proteobacterium | reverse complement strand
TTCCTTCAGTGTCCTGACGCTGTCGTTGTTCTGATTGCCGTTGGCAAAGCGATCCGGCACGATCAGGTAAATCGCGTCGGCTGGGCCAAAACCTCTCCTTTGCGCCGAATCCCCGGCACGCGCCTGCAGACGATAGTGAAGTGGACCCCGGATTTAAGACAAAAATTTAAGATGTCCTCGAGTCCAGGAAATCCAGAAAATGACCGAAATCAAGAAACGCAAAATTCACACATCGGAGTTCAAAGCGAAGGTGGGATTGGAGGCCTTGCGTAGCGGCAAGACCATCAACCAAATCAGCCAGGAATTTGGGGTGCATCCGATTCAGGTAGGGCAGTGGAAAAAGGCCATTCAAGAAGATGCCAAAAAGCTGTTCGACGGCAAGCGTGGCCCCAAGCCGATTGATGCGCAAAGTGAACCAGAGCGGCTGTACAGTGAAATTGGCCGCTTAAAAATGGAGCTTGACTGGCTCAAAAAAAAGTCCGGGATGAGCCTGTCATGAACCGCCTGGACTGGATTGACATGGACCACAGCATCGCCACCACCAACCAATGTGAACTCGCTGGCGTTTCGCGTGCCACGCTGTACGCGCACCAAAAGCCAAAGCTGATTGACGCTGAGGATTTGCTGTTGTGCGCCCTGATAGACGAGGAGTACACAAGGCACCCGTTTTACGGAAGCCGACGCATGGTGGTAATGCTTGCCAGAGTGGGACACATCGTGAACCGTAAACGCGTGCAACGCCTCATGCGCCAAATGGGACTGGTGGGCATGGCACCGGGGCCCAATACAAGCCGCCCACACCCCGGGCACAAGGTCTATCCCTATTTGCTGCGAGGTGTCTGCATCGATAGACCCAACCAGGTCTGGAGCACCGACATCACCTACATCCGATTGGCACACGGTTTTGTGTACCTGGTGGCGGTGATGGACTGGTACAGCCGCAAGGTGCTCAGTTGGCGCATCAGCAACAGCATGGAGGTGAGTTTTTGCGTTGATTGTCTGGAGGAAGCCCTGCGCAACTTCGGCAAACCGGAGATATTCAACTCCGACCAGGGCTCACAATTCACGAGTGAAAACTTCACCGACGTGCTCAAGCGCGAGGGCATCACCATCAGCATGGATGGGCGTGGTCGGGCGTTTGACAATATTTTTGTTGAGCGACTCTGGCGCAACGTCAAGTACGAGGACGTGTACCTCAAGGGCTATGCCACGGTGGGCGAGCTGATGCTGGGCTTGAGCGAATACTTTACGCTCTACAACGCAGAGCGACCGCATCAAGCGTTGCAAAACAAAACGCCCGATGAGGTGTACAAAACAGCCGCCGGTGGCGGGGCGCTAATCGTGCAGAAATACAAGACAAAACGCGAAAACAGACGATGCGAAAAATCCGATGAAATCGCGCCCGCCGTGGACAACTGCCCTGTCCACAGGACGAGCCTGTGGGCAGCCGGTGCTACGCCCCGGTACGGCAGTTGCCCACCGCTCCCCGAGTTGGAGCCTACGGCCTGACGCGCTTGCGCTTGCCAAACAGCCATTTAAAATTGAAGTCTCAAAACCAGAAAACCGGGGCAACGCCGTCCAGTTGCATCAACCAGAGTACAGCTTAAATTAACCGTTAAACTGTCTAGCCTCTGGGGTCCACTTTAGGTATCCGATCATTGCATTTCGTGACACGCCCGAGCCGAGCCAGTTTCATTACGGCGTAGGCATGTGGATACGAGCTCTGTTTGGCGTGTGGGGACTCAAGAATGTTGAATTGCTCAAGGCTTTAGGCGTGAATGACCCGGACTCGGCCTCGTATATCCTGGAACTACGCTTGTGGGGTAATTTACGACGAGAACTGGGTTTGCCCATTCGCCTGGTTCAAAGGAAGCCGTACTGTAAACCTACCGCCGAGGAAGGAAAACGGGACACAAGCACAGGAAGAACAGATGGTGGAGTTTGTTCTAAACCATTCAAACCCTATGAACCGTGGAGCTTCCAAACAAGGATTTTCCTGGCATGGATCATCCCGGTAGCTGTCTTCCTTATATTGGATGTGGCTTCTCGATGAACACGATTCCGACAGGAGTGCCAACGGCGATGACAATCCGCCACGGACCCGCCATGCGTGACATCGACCGCAAAGCGTTGCTGACCTACCTGCAAGGTCAATTTGAAATCGACTGGAAGGGCTGTCATGGTATTGCCCACTGGGCGAGGGTGCGTGCCAATGGTCTGATGCTGGCGAAGCAAACAGGGGCGAATCGCCATGTTGTCGAGCTATTCGCGTTCTTTCATGACTCACGGCGCACGAGTGAGGGTGTTGATCTTGG
>CAJBVC010000666.1 GCA_903958915.1 uncultured beta proteobacterium | reverse complement strand
TTTGATGGCCAGGATGTACCAGCTGCCCATGCTCATAACCACCAGAATCAAGAGCACGGTCTTGGCGACCGCGTCAGAGGTTTCCCACAGGGCTCCAATGCCATACGGGTTTTCTGCAGCTTTGGCAGCCTCAACCTTGGCGGGGGCAGTCAGCGTCGGAGCAACGACTTCAGCGCTCGATTGGGGACTTTGCGCATGGGTGATACTGGGCACCGCAATAAGAAGCACTCCCAATAATAAGGAGTAAAC
Organism: uncultured beta proteobacterium; assembly: GCA_903958915.1. GTDB lineage: Bacteria > Pseudomonadota > Gammaproteobacteria > Burkholderiales > Burkholderiaceae_C > Allorhodoferax. Next base: position 10,780 of record CAJBVC010000666.1, on the reverse strand, counting down.
AGCAACAAGACGAATCAAAGTAATTGGCATAGTATTCTCACTCAGAAATAAATAATAGTTATTGATGGCACAACAGTTGCCATGCAGGATCCGCTAAGTCCAAACAACAGTTGTTGAGAAGTTCAGAGGATTCGATGACCGCAGTTGCACACAGGTAAAAAGGTCACAGCTTTATTCACGCGGGATTTGCCTTATCTCCTCGGTCATTGGTGACCGGCACTTATTTTTCAGCACATAACGTGCCAGTGCAAGATGTTGCAGGCCCCCCCCGATCTTGTTGGGGGCCGACTTCGTGGTTAATTCAACTTACCAGCGCTGAAGCACTTCTACTCAAGTACGATTGTGGAAAAGCCGCCTACGCTCATTCAAATGGATCCCAATTTCATGCAAATCCCCTGGGCAGGCATCGGAAACTCAACAGTTCCACCTCAGGGTGCAGGAAGTCTGGTTTTTGTATTTCATCCTGCATGAGCGCTGTGCTCAGGTACTTTTTGTTGTCATCGCAAAAGACGGTCACAACATTTGCCGCAGGGTGCAACCGTTCCTGCGCCAACAACGCTCCAAGGAAGTTTGCGCCGCTACTGATGCCAACCGCCAGCCCAAGTTGGCTTGACAATGCCTGCGCCATACAAATGGCATCGCCGTCATCTACGGCGATAATGTCATCGAGCAGGTCAAGCTTGACGATTGGAGGAACGAATTCGTCACTTATCCCCTGAATGCGGTGTTTCCCGACCTTGTGTCCGGCACTCAGGGTTGGACTATTCGACGGCTCCAGGGGGTGGACCTTAGCAGAGGAATGGACACTTCTCAGGTATCTGGCAACGCCCATGACCGTTCCGCCGGTTCCTACGCCTGCAACAAATGCGTCGGGGCGCTTGGACTCCTTTTCCAGTTGAGCCCAAATCTCCGCCCCCGTGGACAATGCGTGGGCTTCGACGTTCGCGTCATTCGCAAACTGACGTGGCAGAAAGCCGCCTACCTCTTTGGCGAAAGCTTCACTCAGGGCAATGCTCCCCAAGAATCCTCCTTCGTCTTTGCTCACCAAGCAAACCTCCGCCCCAAGGGAACGAATCAGATCTTTTCGCTCCTGACTCATCCAGTCTGGCATGTAAATACGAACCGGGTGTCCAATCGCTGCACCAATTGCGGAGAAGGCAATCCCGGTATTTCCGCTGGTCGCTTCGACGATAGGCATTCCCGGTTTCAATATGCCTTGCGCGTGCGCCCGTCGCAATATATGCAGAGCCATCCGGTCCTTGATGGAGCCAGTGAAGTTCAGATACTCCGCCTTTGCATAAATGCAACGTTCCCTGCCGCGAAAACGAAAATTGATGGCAAGCATGGGCGTGTTGCCAACCAGTTGCGTCAGGTTCTGAAGGATTCGTGCTGTGTCTCTCATCCGGTTTCCGCGATCAATCGATGTATGCCCAGTCTATAGTGTGCCCTGTCGTCTCACCAAAAGTGTTCCTAAAGGGCCTTCGATATGGCCAATATGTAGTATGAATGTTCTGCAAAATAGAGAATTAGAGAATGAATAAACTTGATCGTATCGATGTCGCAATTTTGTCCGAGCTTCAATCTGACGGGTCACTTTCCATTGCCTCGTTAAGTGAGCGCGTCGGGTTGTCCGCAACGCCGTGCTGGAAGCGTTTGAAGCGACTGGAAGATGACGGCATCATTGAAAGCCGTGTGGCGTTACTGAATCGGAAGAAGGTTGGTTTGCCCGTAACGGTCTTCGTCAGTATCCGCACAGCGCACCATGATGAAAAGTGGCTCGAACAGTTTGCAGCTGCAGTTGTTTCGTTGCCCGAGGTAGTCGAATTCCACCGTATGAGCGGCGACGTTGACTATCTGCTGAAGGTTGTAACGTCCGATATCGACGGCTACGACCAGATTTACAAGAGACTCATCAAGGTGGCGCAGTTGTCGAGCGTGTCGTCCGCTTTTTCAATGGAAGAGATCAAATTCACTACCGCTTTGCCCCTGGCTTGAAAGAGCGACCGCTTAGTCACACGGCAGACTGCCGGGGCGGCCTTTTCTTTTCATAAGCAAATGCGAAATCGATCGTTTACAGAGCGTTGGCGGAAATTGAGAATGACCTGCTAACACGTTTGAATCGTTGGATGAAAAGCCCATATTGCCTTAATGCCCCGCTTGCAGCGTTGCTCGCGCCACTTCGGTTCAAGCAACGCCGAGATCCAATTGAAACAAAATATGTTTCACGCTCCCTGAAAGCAACAGTTTCAGGTGCTAGGGAAAGGTTTCAACCTAAGTTTTCAGCCAGTTTTTTGCGGAGATTGCAGATTTTCTTGTGGTACGAATGTTGCTATTACCCGGTCTCTACTGCCCTGCTATTTACAACCGGAATAATAAACTTGCTGGAGAAATGAATGCGTAAGTTCAAGCCTTTTTTCATGACTGCTGTGGCGTTCGCAACTTGCCAAGTTGTGGCGCAAACGGCGCCAACACCTGCCAGCCAGGAGTCTACAGCCGACACCGGGCAATTGGGCAAGGTTACAGTTACCGCCCGCCGAATCGGCGAGACCCTGCAGGAGGTGCCGCTGTCCATCCAGGCGCTCTCGGGCAAGGATCTGGAGGAACGCTCGATCACGTCGATCGCCGAGTTGTCGCAGTACACGCCTGGTTTGAGCTACACCGCTGATCTGGGCCGTGTGGGTGAACGTCCGGTGGTGCGCGGGATTACGACGCTGATCCCTACCGCCCCTCAGTCGACTTCGGTTTTCGTGGACGGTGTGTATCAGCGTTACGGTGCTTTGGGGCTGCTGCTGGACGACGCAGATCGGGTGGAGGTCATCAAGGGCCCGCAGTCCGCGCTGTATGGCCGTTCTACCTATGCGGGTGCCATCAACTATGTCACCGTGAAGCCTTCGCATGAAGTCGATGGACGCGTCGCCGTCACCGGTGGCCAGGATGGCGAATCATCGATTTTTGGAGCGATCTCCTTTCCGGTTCTGAAGGATGTTCTGGCTGCCCGAGTCACTGCCAAGCACCACCAGTTCGGTGGCCAGTACACAAACTCCCTTACAGGCGACAAGATCGGCGACGAACGCACAGATGCCGCAGGAGTCCAGTTGCTGTTTACACCTTCCAAGTCATTGGATGCGCTGTTTTCTCTGAATACATCCAGCATCAAGGATGGTCAGTTCGCTGCAGTGAATCGCCCAGTTCCGACACAAGCCGGCGGCGTCATCACCAGTCAAAACGGTTCCACTAATGTTCCCAATGGCGGCGTGTGTGATGGCAAGACCATCAATATCGTCGGCAATAATGCAGCGGGTATTCCCGATGCAGCAGTTGCACCAAGCGCATCGAATCGGGCGAACGGCTGGCCCTGCGGTCCTTCGATTTTGAACGACGCGGTCGTGCGGTTAAACACGGCCGATTTGGCCAACTACACCGATCCAAAAACCGGGACCAGTTACGGCAATGTTGCAGGGCTGGACCGCAAGACGACCCAAACTGCGTTGACCTTGAATTATCGTCTCGATAGTGGCTATACCTTGACCTCCCAGTCCTCTTACACCCGTCAGAACACTAATAATGGAGTGGATGAGTCGTACGCAGGTGGTCGCTTCTCCATTTTTGGCACTTCATGGCTGAGTTATAACCGTGATGAGATGACCTACTACACCCAAGAACTGCGTTTGGCTTCACCCCAGAGTCAGCCCCTCACCTGGTTGGTGGGGGCATTTGTCTACAAGGAAGATACCAGTGGCATTGGCAGTGGCGTGATTCTGCGTGACTCCAAAGGTCAGGTAGCCGCCGACCCAATGGTCGCAAAATCGACAACCAGCACCAGCAATATGGCCCCGTTTGGTCGCTTGCAATACGAGATCGACAAGTCGATGCGGATTTCGCTCGAAGGCCGGTACAACAAGGAGACGGTGGAGGTTGGCGGAACGCCCCTGGGGATGGCCAAAGTTTCAGCAGGTACGTGTGTGGCTGGCCAAGTCTGCATTATTCAGGGTAGCCAGACCTTTACCGACTTTTCACCGCGTGTGACCTTCGACTATAGAATGAATCGGGACACCATGTTCTATGCCCAGTCGGCTCGGGGTAGCAAGAGCGGAGGCTTCAACGCCTCTGCCGGTCTGCCAGCTGATACGTTCACTTACCAAGGCGAGAAGATCCAGTCGTATGAGATCGGGTTCAAAACCATGCTCGACAACAATCGCTTGGCATTCAACGCTTCGCTGTTCCGCAACGAGATTGACGGCCTGCAGTTGTCTAACCTTGCCACCCGGATCGACCCGGTGAGTGGATTGCAGACGACGGCCACCATCGTTAACAACGTTGGCAAGGCACATACGCAAGGTTTTGAATTGGATGGGACTTATCGCGCCACGCGCTGGTTGACACTTACTGGCAATTACGCCTACACCGATGCGATCGCGGATGAAGGCACCGAACTCACCCAAGGAACGGTTTATGGCGGTAACCGCTCGGTGGCTGGCTTTAATCTGCCACGCACGCCAAAGCATTCTGCTGCCGCGTCGGTGGCAGTCGATTTCCCGATCTCGGTCGACAACCTGCGATTCTTCGCACGCACCGATGTGATCTATCAGTCGCGTCGTTATGCGGAGTTGCAAAATACCATTTGGGCTGATCCATTTACCCACGTCAACCTGAGTGCAGGTGTTCGCGGGCCAGGCTGGCGTGTTACGGGTTGGGTCAAGAATGCAACCGATGACAAGACCTCGGTCAATGGGTTCCGCTATCGTGATCCGGCTTTCTTCCGCCTCACCTCGGTCGATTTCCTGCCGCGTCTGCGTCAGGCTGGAGTCACCCTCACATACGACTTCTAATTTACAACACGGTATTCTCTAAGGGTTGGTGGCACCGGTGGTGCCACCTTTTTTTTGCGCCTTTCCGGGACACTGATTCCGTGTGAACCTGTCTTCCATGCGATGGCGTCAAACACCGACTTGCGGGGTCAGCGACCTCTATGCGATTGCGAGTTTGCCTGTGCCTGTTCTGGGGAAATCCCCAGATGACGAGGGCGGTGCTGAATTACAGCTTGTAGACGCTCACTGCGTTATCACGCAGTAACTTGCGCAGAGCTGCAGGCTTTAAACCCAGTGCCTCGATGTCAGCGCGCGTTTGCTCGAAAGGCAGCACCGGAAAGTCGGTGCCAAAGATCACCTTGTCTTGACCATAGCTGTTGATGAACTTGATAAACGACTCAGGCCAATAGGTGGGCCGATGGGCATCGCAACCGATGTAGACGTTTCTGTGTTTCCAGGCCATAGCGATCATCTCGTCGGTCCATGGAATGCCGACATGGATCCCTATCAATTTCAGTTCGGGGAAATCGCACGCCACTGAGTCCAGTGAGATGGGTCGACCCACACTTCGCCGCGGATACGATGCGTCATACACCATCGATTGCCCAACCTGTAACTGGATTGGAATATCGAGTTCTACGCATTTGGCGTAAAAGGGATAGTACTTCGCATGATCGGGTGCCAGCTCAAACCAGTGGGGGTAGCTATGGGCACCGATAAACCCGTATTCGCGTACCGACTTTTCCAGCTCACGAACACCCGCCATTCCCTCGGTCGGGTCAACGCCTGCCAGGCCCGAAAAACGCTCCGGATATTTTTGCACTGCATCCGCCACAAGTGCGTATGGGACCTGATAGCAAGCCGGGTGGTGTTTCACTCCCACTTTGGCGGCTATAAGAAACGATCGCTCGATGCCCGCAGCGTCCATGCGACCGATCATGTCCTCAAGGCTTACACCATCAAACGTGCCGTCTCCCACACGCATCTTGTCGACGTAAAAACTCTTTCGCTCAGGACGGTTGGCAAGGGCCTCTTTTGTCCATATGTTAACAACGGCATCGATCGCCAAAATCTCAAACGTCATGGTTGGTTACCTTAAGAGGATGGTCTGACAACTCTCAATTTCCCCTAGTGTTCACGCACGTTGCGCCGCAACCGCACGAACTACCTTTGAAGATCCTGCAAAGGGCACCACGGGTGTCCGATCGACAGCCCGTGGCATAAAAGCAATGTTACCCAGATGCAGAAACCGTGCCATCGGACATATCAGTTGTGTCCTACCCTAACCTGAACATTGCGACCGTACCCGCCCGTGTTTCATGGGCGATCCAAACTGACCGCAGGTGTTTCAGGTTTGTTTCATTGAAAGCCGACTTGGCGTTGTCATTGAGCTAACCACGACGACGCAAGACGCAAAAGTGGTTTACTGGTGTGGCAAGGATATTGCGTGGCTTGGTTGCTACAGTGTTTGCATAGCCATTGACAATTTCCCCGGACCAAGTCACTCCCAACGCATGAAAACTGCACTTACGCTCTATGAAAAGCTATGGCGAGAGCATCTCATTCGACTCGACGCAGATGGCAACGGACTGCTTTACATAGATCGGCACTTGCTACATGAAGTGACATCGCCGCAAGCATTTGATGGGCTGCGAATGGCTGCGCGCAAAGTTTGGAGGATAGATGCAAATCTGGCGGTGCCTGATCATAATGTTCCCACTATTGATCGCCACCATATAGCCGATCCATTGTCCCTTCTCCAACTCGAAACGTTAGACGCTAACTGTGATTCGCTAGGCATCACTGAATTTAAACTGGCCGATGAGCGCCAGGGAATCGTACATGTTGTCGGTCCCGAGCAAGGCTTGACACTGCCAGGTATGACAGTAGTTTGCGGGGACTCCCACACCAGCACTCATGGGGCATTGGGTTGTCTTGCATTTGGTATTGGCACGTCAGAAGTTGAACATTGCTTGGCCACTCAAACACTGTGGGTCAGTAAGGCCAAAACAATGTGTGTCAGCTTCGAGGGAGAACTTGGTTTGGGCGTTAGCGCCAAAGACCTGGCATTAGCCCTCATTGGTCAAATCGGTACGGCAGGCGCCACGGGGTATGCCATTGAGTTTTCTGGCAGCACCGTACGCAATCTGTCGATTGAGGGGCGCATGACGTTGTGCAACATGGGTATAGAAGCAGGCGCGCGTTCTGCAATGGTTGCCGTAGACGAACACACTTTGACCTATGTTGGTGGCCGCCCCTTTGCACCGGTGGGGCCACTATGGGAGACTGCCTGTGCACACTGGCGAGCGCTTCGATCGGATGCGGATGCATGCTTCGATGCTCTTGTCACCGTGGATGCCAGTGTTATATCTCCGCAGGTAACTTGGGGCACCTCACCTGAAATGGTAGTCCCCGTGAATGGGAAAGTACCCGACCCGGAAGATCAGATTAACCCTGCACGTCGGGACGCGATGATACGAGCACTCTCCTACATGAATTTGCGGCCCGGTATGCTGATAACCGAAATTGAAATTGATCGCGTGTTCATAGGCTCTTGTACAAATTCGCGAATCGAAGATCTCAGATCAGCAGCGGCAATCATCCAAGGCCGACACCGCTGCAATACAGTGAGGCAAGTGCTAGTGGTACCAGGTTCCGGCTTGGTCAAGCGTCAAGCTGAGGCGGAAGGATTGGACCGAATTTTTATCAACGCCGGATTCGAATGGCGAGAAGCGGGTTGCTCCATGTGCCTTGGGATGAACGCCGACCAACTTGAACCTGGCGAGCGCTGTGCATCAACTTCAAACCGGAATTTTGAAGGACGTCAAGGGCCGCGAGGGCGAACCCACCTAATGAGTCCCGCGTCGGCAGTGGCATCAGCTCTAACCGGACATTTGACGGATGCCAGGACATTCTTGAGATGAAGCCATTTACTATAGTAAATGGGGTCGTTGCCCCCTTGGACCAGACCAACGTTGATACCGATGCAATCATCCCGAAGCAGTTCCTCAAATCGGTTAAACGCACAGGTTTCGGTGGTAACCTGTTTGACGCCGAACGCTACCTTGATCCTTGGCACTCGGACTGCGTTGATACCGAACGTAGACCAAACTCTGCCTTCGTACTGAATCGCCCAGAGTTCTCCAATGCCAGCATACTGTTGACACGTAGCAACTTCGGTTGCGGATCAAGTCGTGAACATGCACCTTGGGCTCTTTTGGATTTCGGATTTCGGGCCATTATTGCTGCTAGCTTTGCAGACATCTTTTTTTCAAACTGTTTCAAGAATGGACTGCTGCCCGTTTGCCTGCCCAATGAGCAGGTCGACATGATTTTCACTGAAGTGGCTGCAAAGCCCGGAATGCGTCTGGAGATTGATTTGGCTTCTCAACGGGTAACGACGGCAGCGGGGATCAGTTTCCAATTCGCCATCAACCCTTTGCATAAACACTACATGCTCAGTGGCCTGGATGAAATCGACATGACACTGGAAAATGCGCAAGATATTCTCGCATTTGAGCAGCACCGCTTGCGGCAGTATCCATGGCTGGTTCTCGCCATGCCGAAGTAAGAAACTACTCTATCGGGGCAAACTTTTCGATAGGATCATTTCTTATTCTTCAAGTTGTTCCTCACGAATTCTGCGCCATAGCGTTGTGCGGCTAATTCCTAGTCGCGCTGCAGCGACCTGCTTGTTGCCACCAGCGTGCGCCAAGGCACCAATGATGGCAGCTTTGTCGATCTTTATCGGTACCACGAATTCGGCGGCAACTGGTGATTGCACTACTCTCAATTCAGCTGGAATCACACTTAACTCTGCGATCTCGAGCATAAAGGTTGGGTAGTCAATCGCGTTGGCAGTCCCGGAAGCACTGGCATAGACGGCAAATCGCTCCATGATGTTTTCAAGTTCACGCACATTTCCCGGCCATGTGTGTCGGATGATGACGGGCAATAGCGGGGCCAGGATCTGGTCCGCTGGCAAACTGCATCCCTGCCGTCGTAACGAGGAAAAGAGTAGTTGTAGCGCCAAGCTCCCAACGTCCTCGGGCCGGTCTCGAAGCGCTGGAAGCGAGACCCTCAGAATATTGATGCGATAGTAAAGATCGGCCCTGAACGTGCCACGCTCAATGCGATCGGGCAGATGGCAGTGCGTCGCAGCAATGACACGAACATCAATCGGTATCGGCTGCAGGCTGCCGAGCCGCACTACTTCGCGCTCCTGCAACACACGCAGCAGTCGCGTCTGCAAGGACACCGGCATATCGCCGATTTCATCGAGAAATATCGTACCGGTATGGGCGGTTTCGAACAGTCCCGCCTTGCCACCTTTGCGTGAACCGGTGAATGCCCCGTCGTCGTAGCCGAACAATTCGCTCTCCAGCAGCGACTCGGGGAACGCGGCGCAATTCAGCGCGACAAACGGCTTGCCATTGCGTCCACCCGCGTTATGAATGGCCTGGGCAAACAGTTCTTTTCCAGTGCCACTTTCACCGGTGATAAGAACGGTGGAATCGCTCTGAGCACATCGTTCAGCGACGGCCCGCGCCTGTCGCAGAGCGGGGCTAGCCCCAACCACCTGGCTGAAATGGTACTTGGCAGTCAAACTGCGCGGGCGGCGCTGGGACCGCATCACGGTATCGGCGCGCTGTATGTCGTGCGCATCGTACAGTGTCAATATGGCGCCGGTAACAATGCCGGACTCGCGAATCGCTGCGCGTGACATCAGATAGGTCTTGTTCTCATACGGCAAAACGACATCTACCGCCTCGTCCCGATCAGACAGCACATTGGTCAACGAGAACAAAGGGTCGAACTCGGTGAGCGTCCGGCCGATAACGGACCCAATCACGGCGCCCAGTATCCGCTCCATCAAGGGGTTGATGGCGGTGACCCGATGTTCTCTATCCACTGCCAGTACTGCCTCATGCAGGTTACGCAACACGCTGTTGAGGTTGTCGTATCGAGCGGCTTCGAGAACGGCCAGTTCTGCGAGTTGTATGGCCTCTTCAAAAGCCTGGCGCACCGACTCCAGGCTATAAATCAAGATGCCAGTCAGTCCACTGGCCTCGGCCATTTCCACCACCAGACTGGAGCCAACAATCACTTGATAGCCTTCGTCGTGCAGCCGTTGAAAACTTTCCTGTGCGTCAGCGCGGGTCTCGTAGGTTTGCTGCGCGACCTGCACCTGAAGCAATTCCTTCACCGTTTCCAACTCCAGGCTCTTCTGACGAAAAACGCCCACTCCAATTCGATCGGACACCTTGCGCGCACGTTGCAGCGCCAACAGGAAATCGAACCCCGTCACCTTGATGGCAACGACCGGCAAACTCAGTGCTGAACGAAGCAATACCGCATTCGCCCCGGCCGTAATGATGACATCGGCCCGTCGGTTCTTTTCAATATCCAAACCCAACGTGAGCGCCTGATCCAGTAATACTTCCACCACCTCAATTTCTGCACGGGAGGCAAATTCTGAAACAACGGTGTGCACCATCTGACTAAGAGAGTTGTAGCTCAGGACACAAATACGTGGCGAACGAAGTTTGCCGGATGTCATTTCTAGTTACCTCGGGTAGACGTTCGGGAACCCTGAGCAAGGGCGTCAGGGCACTCCATCGGGCGGTGTTTCAAGACATGTTCAACTAATTGTTTCAATTGTTTCATACATTGGTGACTGCCAGTGTTAGGACTAACACCGATGTTTCAAAATTCACCAGTACCGTCAATGCGTGTGCGCTTGGGTAGTATGACTGCCGTGTACGAAGCCGAACAGTTTCATCCGAAGCTATGCTGTGCCCCACCATCTGGCAGGAATCTTGCTGTCGAAAAGTTAGTTGACGGCAATTTGGGCACAGAAGGAGCGTAACGGATGGACGAAGTCCTGGTGGTAAACGAAGTCGGTCCGCGCGATGGCTTGCAGAATCAAAAGGTGCTGGTTGCTCGGTCCGACAAGTTGCGATTGATCAACG
>CAJBVC010000665.1 GCA_903958915.1 uncultured beta proteobacterium | reverse complement strand
GTGGCCACGCTTGCCGCCAGCAGCGCCAGCCAGCCCCAGGGCGATACGCGTGCTGCGTTGGGCGATGTCATGACCGGCCGCGGCGGAAGGTCCAGCGGTCGTTGGCGAGGAAGTTGCTCACGCTCGCTGCCAGAATGGCGATGACGTTGGCAATGCGGTAGTCCATGCTGCCCGAAAGCAGTAAAGTAAGGGTGTACTGCAGTGCACTGCCAAATGCTGACGCGGTGACATATTGGCCAAATTCCATGCCCAGCAGCCGCAGGCTGACCGGTTGTGCTTCTTCTGCCTCCAGCGAACGCACGCGGTCAGACCAGGTCCACAACCGATTCCAGGTGAAGTTGTTCACTGTGGCCAATGTGATGGCGAGCGCCAGAGAAAAGTAAGGTTTCTTGTAACTGGCTTCAATGGCAGCGAAGAGGTATTCATGGCCCAGATACAGGATCGTCAGATTCACCACTGTGCCACTGGCGCCCACGATGCCAAATTTGAGGTAACGGTAGCGCTCAATCCATGCCAACGCCTGCAGGACCGTTTTCTGCAAAGGCCGTAACGCACTCATGTCATTGCCGTGGCGGCATCCTGGTTCAAAAATGCCAATGCATCGGCGAGTACCGGGTCGGGAGCGATGCGTTTGAGGCACTGATTGTCGCCATCACAAAAGGTCAGCCGGTGGTTGTATGCCGACAGGCAGGGGGAGCAGGCAATACCGGACTCAAACACCTTGTTGCGGTCCCCTAGCGGTCCGTACAGCTTGCCCGTTTCGGGACCAAAGAACACCATGGTCTGGATCGGGGTGAGGGTGGCGAAATGTCCAGGACCGCCGTCATTGGTGATGAGCAGATCTGCCGCATGAAACAGCATCAACAACTCCCGGATACTGCGGGTGTAACCGGTGAGATCAATGCAGGTCGGGTGTTGGACGGCTTGGATCAATGACTGCGCCAATGCAGCATCGTCTTTCAGACCGATCAAGCCCACCGCGTGCCCGGCCTTGCATAAGCCCCTGGCGACCTGGGCATAGTGCTGTTCGGGCCATGCACGTTCGGGCAGGATGCCACCTCCCGCATAGATCAAAACCAGCTTGCGGTCTTTCAAAGCGGAATAGTCCGCCAGCACCTGCTCACCATAACTTCGGAGTTCGGAGGCCGAAAAATTCACAGACAACTCGGTCTCGAACGGAATACTGCGTATCGCTGCCACTTTGTTGCGCGGAACGCTGGCCACAGAACCGAGCGCGTCCACCAGCGATAAGAACTGCTTGCTGATGTGCTGGTAGGGGTTGTAGGGAATGGCGTGGTTAATGAAGCTGCCGCGGTACAGCCCTTCCTGGGTATGCGCAGTGAAGCCCACGCGAACCGATGCACCCGTTGAATACGACAGCAAGGCGCTCACCCGCGAAAACAGCTCGCAATCAATGACCGCATCCAGTCCCAGCTGGCGCATCTGCCGGCTGACCGCCAGAATGTCGCGCACCAGGGCGCCACCTGAACTGTCGTCCAGCGTGTGCATGCACTCAGGTGTGGTGAGTTGCAACATGCGCGAGACTTCCTGGTTTTTTTTGAGCTGCAGGATGTGGATGGATACGCCGGGATATTTGCGGCGCAAAGCAGCAAACATGGGACCTGCCAGAACAATGCTGCCCATTTCTGACAAAAGGATCACCAGAATGTTTCTGGCGTTGGCGCTGACCGGCACAGGTGTTCTACTGGTCAGGCGATCCCACGCAGACACCAAGCCACACAGCAGCTGGCCAACCCAGCGGTCAATGAAGCGTTGTGTCTGGAGTTTCATAAAAGCAGCTAGTCAGTTGAGGACAGAGCAAATATGCGTCGCAAATCTTGGTCTGTCCCGCAAGGTCTCACATTCCAGCCGCTGCACGCAGCGCTGCGGCTTTGTCGGTGCGCTCCCAGGTGAATTCTGGCTCTT
>CAJBVC010000664.1 GCA_903958915.1 uncultured beta proteobacterium | reverse complement strand
TGTCGGTGAAAAAGCTCGAGGAGGAGCTCGATGTCAAGCTGTTCGAGCGCGGTGCCAAGGAAGTCAGCGTGACGGCACTGGGTGAAGAGATCGTGCGGCAGGCACAAAGCGTGCTGGAACAGGCGGCCAATATCAAGGACATTGCCAAGCGTGGCAAAGATCCACTGGCGGGGGCGCTCAAGCTCGGTGTCATCTACACCATTGCGCCTTACCTGTTGCCCGATCTGGTGCACCAGATCATCAAACGCACACCGCAGATGCCGCTCATGCTGCAGGAAAATTTCACCGTGAAATTGCTGGAAATGTTGCGCACCGGAGAAATCGACTGCGCCATTCTGGCCGAGCCCTTCCCTGACGCCGGGCTGGCGGTCGCACCCCTCTACGACGAGCCATTTTTCGCTGCGGTACCGATGAGCCATCCGCTGGCGTCGCAGGACAGTGTGACCACAGCAGCCCTGAAAAAAGAGACCATGCTGCTGCTTGGCAACGGCCACTGTTTTCGTGACCACGTGCTGGAGGTCTGCCCGGAGTTTGCGCGTTTTTCGAGCGATGCCGAAGGCATTCGGCGCAGTTTTGAAGGCTCGTCGCTGGAGACCATCAAGCACATGGTGGCCGCCGGCATGGGCATCACCCTGGTGCCCCGCCTGAGCGTACCCAAGCAGGCGCTGGCTGCCAAGCCCAAGCGCGGTGAGGAGGTCCATGTCAAGTACCTGGCGGTGCAGGATGGCCCCAAGGGTGAACCACCGACGCGGCGCATCGTGCTGGCCTGGCGACGCAGCTTCACGCGCTACGAGGCGATCGCGGCGCTGCGCAATGCGGTGGTTGCCTGCGAGCTGCCCGGGGTCACCCGCCTTTCATAGGAAAAGGCCGTTTACACAGGTGGGACGTGCGTAAGCAGCTACTGAAACCATAGCAATTCCGTGCAATCCAAGCTTTCCCTGTACCTGGACCTGATCCGTTGGAACCGGCCTGCGGGCTGGCTGCTGCTGTTGTGGCCCACGCTCGGGGCGTTGTGGATTGCCGCAGGCGGCTTTCCGGGCTGGCACCTGGTGCTGGTGTTTACACTGGGCACGATTCTGATGCGCAGTGCGGGTTGCTGTATCAACGATGTGGCCGACCGTGACTTCGACCGGCATGTGAAACGCACGGCGCAGCGACCGGTTACCAGTGGACGTATCAGTTCGAAGGAAGCATTGGGCCTGGGTGCTGGGCTGGCACTGCTGGCCTTTGCGCTGGTGCTGACCACCAACCGCGCCACCATCGCCTGGTCGTTCGCTGCGCTGGCAGTCACTCTGGTGTACCCCTATGCCAAGCGTTATGTCGCCATGCCGCAGGCGGTGCTGGGGGTGGCCTTCAGCTTCGGCATTCCCATGGCTTTTGCAGCGGTCACCGGCGAGGTTCCACTATTGGCATGGGGGATGTTGCTGGGCAACCTGTTCTGGGTGCTGGCCTATGACACCGAGTACGCCATGGTCGACCGCGACGACGATCTTCGAATCGGCATGAAGACGTCTGCCATCACTTTGGGTGTCTGGGATGTGCCGGCCATCCTGCTGTTTTATAGCCTGTACCTGCTGCTTTGGAGCTGGCTGCTGGCGCCCATTGTTGCCTCGCCGTGGTGGTGGGTCGGCGTGGCCGCAGCGAGCGTGCAGGTGGTGTGGCACGGCACCCTCATCCGCACACGTACTCGAGACGGTTGCTTCAAGGCGTTTCGCCTGAACCACTGGGTGGGGCTGGCCGTGTTTGGCGGCATTGTTTCCGGGTTTGTGCGCTAGGAGGATGGGCTGCAGAGCGTTCTGCTCCGTGTCCCCCGCCCGCTTCGCGGGCTCCTCCTTGACCTACGCAGAACGCCCTCCAGCCCATCCTCCTGAGGTAGGTATTGCGGCGGATGGGAGCAGGGTGCAGCGTGTAGGAGACTACTTGGCGCTCAGACACTCTTTCATGAATTTCTTGCGCTCATCGCCCTTCAAATCCTTGGTCTTGGCGTCTGCATTGCAGGTCTTCATCTTGTTTTGCTGCGCCGTACCGCCACCTTCGGCTGCAGCGGGTTTCGCGCTCAGGCACTCTTTCATGAACGCTTTGCGCTCGTCACCCTTGAGGTCTTTGGTTTTGGCATCGGCATTGCAGGTCTTCATCTTGCCTTGTTGGGCCGTATTGCCCTCGGCAGCGTAAGCGGCGCAAAGGGACATGGAAAGGCCCAGAGCGGCCAGTGTGAGCAGTTTTTTCATTGGAAGTCCTAGTTGAGAAATGGCATGGGCTGCCATCGTTGCAAAAGAAAAATACCAGGGGATTCGAGCACAGAACGCTGTGGATGGCAATGCGGTTGACCCGAACAATAGACGTGGCCCCCACGCTCCCCTCTTCGTGTGGGTCGCTGCCCCCCGAGGGGGCGCATTTCCCCTTGGGGCGGCCCGGCGGGGAAACATGGCCCCTTTGCGCCCGTAGAATCCGCCGATGCATTTTGTAAAACTTGAACTACTCGAAGCCCTCGCCGCATCTCTCGAGGCTTTGTCGCCTGGCGCGGGCGCCAAGGCGGCGTTTGAGTCGCCCAAGGTCGCAGCCCATGGCGACCTGGCCACCACCGCTGCCATGCAACTGGCCAAACCGCTCAAACTCA
>CAJBVC010000663.1 GCA_903958915.1 uncultured beta proteobacterium | reverse complement strand
GCTCAAGCCTGGCAGTGCCACCAGCTTCTCGCTCGAGCGCCGGAGCAAAACCATCGAAGTCAGCGTGGTACCCGGTACGCGTCCAAAACCGCGGCCTACGCAGCAATAAACGCTACCATTTTCGTAGCTTGTTACGCAAGCTGCACGGGCGTAAATGCCCGTTTTGATGGTCAACTTTCAGTGGAGGGCGCAGTCTCTGGCGGCGCTTGTGTGTGTTTGATGAAGATCTGCGCTGCCCAGATCCCTACTTCGTACAGCAGACACATCGGGATGGCCAGGGCCAGTTGCGAGACCACGTCCGGTGGCGTCACGATAGCTGCCACCACAAAAGCCAGCACGATGAAATAGCTGCGAAAGTCCTTGAGTTTCTGAATGCTGACCACGCCCATGCGCGCCAGAACGATGACGACGATAGGAACTTCAAACGCCATGCCGAAGGCAAGGAACATCGACAGGACAAAGTCCAGGTAGGCCTCAATATCTGGCGCCGCCGTGATGCTCTTGGGTGCAAAACCCTGAATGAATTTGAAAACCTGCCCGAACACAAAGAAGTAGCAAAACGCCACTCCCACAAAAAACAGCAACGTACTCGACACCACCAGGGGCATCACAAGCTTCTTCTCGTGCGAATACAGCCCTGGTGCCACAAAGGCCCAAACTTGCCACAACACCACAGGCAGGGCCAGCAGGAACGAAAGCATCAACAGAATCTTCAGGGGCACCAGAAAGGGAGAAATGACCGACGTGGCGATCAGCGTGGCCCCCTTGGGAAGTGACGCAACCAGAGGTGCCGCCAAAATATCGTAGAGAGCGGCCGGCCCGGGAAACACAGCCAACACCGCGCAGGCGACCGCCACCGCAATGGCCGCCTTGACCAGACGGTCACGCAGTTCCACCAAGTGCTGCACAAAGGGCTGCTCGGTGCCGGCGAGTTCGTCGGGTGGTGTGTTGTCAGTAGCCATGCAAATTAGTGGCGGACTAGCTCAGGCGCTGCGGACGATACCGTGCCACCCGGGCCGCACCCGACAAAGCCTTGGTCCGCACGCCGTTACGGGCTTTGTACCACTGGGGGGTGGCGCCCTGCTTGAGGCGCCAATGCTTGCCTGGATGCTTGTATTGGGGCACTTCAGGCGCAACCGGCTCGCTGAGCGCAGTCGTTGATTCGGCCCACGACTTCTCGAAGCTCTTTGTTTCTTCCTGGATGGAGCTCTCCACATTGCGCGCGGCACTTTCCACCGAATCACGCATCTTTTTCAGCTCGTCGAGTTCCATCGACCGATTGACCTCGGCCTTGACATCCGACACATAGCGTTGCGCCTTGCCCAATAACGTACCCACCGTGCGCGCCACACGTGGCAGCTTCTCCGGCCCGATCACGATCAACGCCACAGCGCCA
The DNA here is from genome assembly GCA_903958915.1 of uncultured beta proteobacterium. Lineage (GTDB taxonomy): Bacteria > Pseudomonadota > Gammaproteobacteria > Burkholderiales > Burkholderiaceae_C > Allorhodoferax. Next base: position 3,572 of record CAJBVC010000663.1, on the reverse strand, counting down.
ATCAGCGCTATCTTTGAAATGCCAAGATCAATCACATCTTCTGCTTGGCTTCGACGTCGATCGTGGTCTTCTCGGACGCTGTTGCGTTGGCAACCTGCGCTGGCGCTGCGGGTTTCTCGTCCGCTGAGGCAGAACCTTCCTTCATGCCGTCCTTGAAGCCCTTGACGGCACCACCCAGGTCCGAGCCCATGTTCTTCAGTTTTTTGGTGCCAAACACCATCACCACAATCAACAGCACGATCAACCAGTGCCAAATGGAAAATGAACCCATTGTTTTCTCCTAACGAATGTGTCGGATTCTAGTCACTCAGCCGCGTAACCAGGGTCTGGGGCCACCCATCACATGAAAATGCAGATGCTGTATCTCCTGTCCGCCCTCTGCGCCGGTGTTGGTCACCAGTCGAAAACCTCCCTGTGGGTAGGGATTGCAGCCCTCCTTGAGTGCCAGCTGCGGCACCAGCGCCATCATGCGCCCCATCAGGGCGGCGTGCTCGGACGTGACCTGCGCCATGCTGGGAATGTGCAGCTTCGGGATCAGCAGGAAGTGCACTGGCGCCCACGGATGGATGTCGTGGAAAGCAAAAAACTCGGCGTCCTCGTACACCACCCGCGCAGGAATTTTCCCCGCTGCAATCTTGCAAAACAGGCAATCAGGGGCATGCTCCATCACCACGCTCATTGGCTTCTCTCCATCAGGGTTGGTTGGCAGCGTCACCGTCGCGGGTCTGGGCCTTGCGCAGCGCTTTTTCTTCAATGCCGCTGGTACCTTCGCGGCGCTCCAGTTCGGCAATCACGTCCTTGGGCGCAAGGTCGTAATGCGCCAAGGCAATCATGCTATGGAACCACAAGTCGGCCACTTCGCCCACCAATTTGGCCTTGTCGCCACCATGGTCGACGTCTTTCGCGGCCATCACCACCTCGGTAGCTTCTTCGCCGATTTTCTTGAGAAACGCATCCGGCCCCTTGTGCAGCAAGCGTGCCACATAGCTCGTCGCGGGGTTACCCCCATTGCCGGCCTTGCGGGTCTCGATAACAGCAGCAAGACGTGCCAGAGCGTCGACAGAATCTACAGAGGATGACTGCATTATTGGTAAATAGTGGAAGGGTCTTTCAGCACCGGTTCGGTGACTTTCCAGGCCCCATTCTCGTACACACTGAAGAAACAGCTGTGACGCCCGGTGTGGCAGGCAATTCCCGGCGTGTGCCCGGTCTGTGTCACCTTGAGCAAGATGACGTCGCTATCGCAGTCCACGCGGATTTCGTGCACTTTTTGCACATGGCCCGACTCCTCGCCCTTGAACCACAGTTTTCCGCGTGACCGGCTGAAATACACCGCACGACCGAGTTCCGCGGTTTTTTCCAAGGCTTCACGGTTCATCCAGGCAAACATCAGCACGTCGCCCGTGCCCTGCTCCTGGGCAATCACCGGCACCAACCCTTTGTCGTCCCAGCGAATGGCATCAATCCAGGCACTCATGGCTTCATATTCTCACCGGAATACCGCGAGCGGCCATGCAGGTTTTCGCCTGCGCGACCGTGAACTCGCCGTAATGAAAAATGCTGGCCGCCAGTACGGCGTCGGCACCGCCGATCTGAATGCCATCGGCCAGATGCTCCAGCGTACCCACTCCGCCCGATGCAATCACCGGGACGCTGACCGCGTCGCTCACCGCCCGCGTCAATTCAAGATCAAAGCCGGACTTGGTGCCATCGCGGTCCATGCTGGTCAGCAAAATTTCACCAGCCCCGCGACGCGCCATCTCGGTCGCCCAGGCCACCGCATCGAGACCGGTGTTCTTGCGTCCACCGTGGCTGTAAACATCCCAGCCAGCACCGCGCGCAGCAAGGTCGTCGCCCTGGCGGCGTTTGGCGTCAATCGCCACCACGATGCACTGGGCGCCGTATTTGCGCGAGGCGTCCTCAATTACTTGCGGATTCGCGATGGCGGCCGAATTGAAACTGGTCTTGTCGGCGCCTGCGTTGAGCAAGCGGCGTACATCTTCCACCGTGCGCACGCCGCCGCCCACGGTAAGCGGAATAAACACCTGGGAGGCCACTGCCTCAATGATGTGCAGGATCAGATCCCGCCCGTCGCTGGTGGCGGTGATGTCGAGAAACGTGAGTTCGTCGGCACCCTGCTCGTTGTAACGCGCCGCAATTTCCACCGGATCGCCGGCATCGCGCAACTCGACAAAGTTGACGCCTTTGACGACCCGGCCACCGGTGACGTCGAGGCAGGGAATGATTCTTTTGGCTAGCATGGAGAGATTGTAGAGGGGTGATTTACAGGGGCATGGAGGTCGAGCAAAAAAGCCTGCTGGCGCCCGCAGGATAAGCGTGATGCGCTCCTGAATTCGTAGCGCAATGCCGATGGTGTTTGCGTAACTTTGTGCCAGAGCCAGTGGATCGGGTGTCCCTTCTGCGGCCTGTGCTCGCGGGCGGACCGCTACTGAAAGCCGACGGTTCTTGCGTGAACGCGGTGGCTGGTGTTCCCGCTCTGAGGCAACCGCAAATTGCAGGCCGCCGAAGGGACACCCGATTCAACGGCTTGAGAAGCTCTTGTGCAGCGAGAAGCAGACATCGCCCTAGCAGAAAAAGCTGAAGTGTTGAAGGGCAATCACCACGTACACCCAATTCTGATGTAATTGTCTTGGACTGGACGAATAGCCGGTCTTGCCAAACACTTTAACGAAGGGGCTCTGTCAATGGCAAAGGTACCTGATTTTGATGTTGTTGCCGCCCACAAGCACTTTTCAGCTGGTTGCTTTAACAAGGCGTGGGATTTGATTGAGAAGACGAACCGAACGCCGGAAGAAGACCGTTTGATGGTTACGCTCAATCAGACAAGCATCTACCACTGGCTTCAACGCGACGACTGCACGAATGAACATCTTTCGGTTGGCTACTGGCAGGCTTCCAGAATTCAAGCGCTGCTGGGCAATGCAACTGAAGCGACCCGCTTTGCTGAAGTTTGTCTAGGCTACAGTGGTGAATTGCCACCCTTCTATCTGGGCTATGCACACGAAGCCCTTGCACGCGCTCACAAGTTGGCGGGCCGTGCAGCGGATGCACAGCGTCACCTCACTCTGGCGCTGGAACTCGCTGCCAAAATTGGGAAACAAGGCGACCGCGAATTGTTGGAAACCGACCTCAGCCAGCTGACTGGTTGAATCGCTTGCCGTTTGAGCGTATCCAAACTGACCCCTGCCGCTGTTGGGTTAGTCGAAGCGCCTGCATAGGCTCATCTCTGGCCTATTTTGAAAATCAGCTTCCAGCCCACAGCAGCCCCCTGTCCGCATTCCAGAAACCTCCTCCAAGGCGGGTAGTGGGGCTTGCGGGCGCAGGCTCCATTCGACGTTGCCACAGAGGCTACGCGCCAACCGCGGTGTTAACGAACTGAAGCGGGCGTACACGTAATGCCCGGCGGCGAGCCTCGTTCTGCCGCGCAGAGGCCGAACGACACGAGCCGGAGAACGTAAGCCCCGCTAACCGCCTTGCGCGCGGTCTACGCAAAAAATCCATGAACAAAATCAGCGTCCAGCGCCATCCAGCAACATGTTCATGTTGCGAGT
>CAJBVC010000662.1 GCA_903958915.1 uncultured beta proteobacterium | reverse complement strand
TGATGGACAAGTGCGGCATGAAGCTCGAAGACATCCACTATGTCGTGGGCACCGGCTATGGCCGGGTCAACGTGCCGTTTGCCCACAAGGCAATCACCGAAATCGCCTGCCACGCCCGGGGTGCCAACTACATGGGTGGCAATGGCGTACGCACGATTCTCGATATGGGTGGGCAGGACTGCAAAGCCATCCACTGCGACGAAAAAGGCAAGGTCACCAACTTCCTGATGAACGACAAGTGCGCCGCCGGAACCGGGCGCGGCATGGAAGTGATTGCCGATCTGATGCAGATCCCGATTGCCGAACTGGGTCCGCGCTCCTTTGACGTGGATGTCGAGCCCGAGGCGGTCTCCTCAGTCTGCGTCGTCTTCGCAAAATCCGAAGCGCTGGGCCTGCTCAAAGCCGGCTACACCAAGAACAAGGTGATTGCCGCGTATTGCCAGGCCATGGCCGAGCGCGTGGTCTCTCTGCTGGAGCGCATCGGCGTGGAAGAGGGCTTCTTCATCACCGGTGGGATCGCCAAGAACCCGGGCGTCGTCAAACGCATAGAAAAGCTCCTGGGAATCAAGGCCATGGAAACCAAGGTAGACAGCCAGATTGCCGGCGCCCTGGGTGCAGCGCTGTTTGGTTACACGCTGATGCAAAAGCAAGGCGCAGCTGCAGCAGCCAAGGCGGCTGCGTAATCCGCTCTACCAGGAAAGAACCACCACATGATTGCCAACTACGGTTACAAAGACGGTTCGGGCGAGTACTACATTAGTATCGATACCGACAAGTGCATCAACTGCGCCGCTGAGCGGGCCTGCCTCACGGCGTGCCCGAAGCACATGTTTGAGATCATCGCCGACGACTACGACGACGAAGTGGCCTGCGTGAAAAAGCCCAACTGCCGCACCCTGTCCTACGACTGCTCGGAGTGCAAACCCGCTGCAGGCTATACCAGCCTGCCCTGCATGGCGGCCTGCACACCGGGTGCCATCAAGCATTCCTGGTAGGAGAAGACCCATGGCCAATGCTCAGGTATTTATCCCCATCGCGCAGGTGTCCGCCACCGGTTCGGCATGTTCCACCGGAGAGGTATCCATTGTCGGCGGCGCGTGTTCGGCCGCATCGTCGTGCTCGTCCGGCAGCTCCTGCTCCTCCGGCGGCGGGGCCGCTGCGGACAGCAACGACCCTTCGGTCAAGCTGGCGCAGGACGGATGGGTTTTGCGCACAACCATTGGCGAGCCCCGTCTTTCGGAAGTGGTCGAGAACTATCGGGCCATGGGCTTTGAGGTGCACGTCGAGCACTTCGGAGAGATCCGACACGATGCGGCGCACGGCGACGACGCGCAGGCCTGCACCACCTGCTTTGATTCGGCCGACCGGTCCGTGGCCGCCCAGGCGTGGGGCTCGGTCTATGTCCGTCCGGGGCAAACCCCCGAGCGAATCAACGATTTGTTTTAGTTCCACAACATCAAAGCTTGTCCGTGGGACGGGTCCGTAATCATGGAGAAATAAGATGGCAAACAAGCAACGCATCATGCGGGTCCTGCGCCAAGGCGATCTGGATGACATCGTCAGCATTGACGAATCCGCGAGCAAACAATCCAGGCGCGAGTACTTCGAGCGCAAGATCGCCAGCATCCTGAACAAGAAGGCCGATATCAACTGCTCCATCGTCTGTGAAGTCGACGGCAAGGTTGTCGGCTTCATGATGGGTTACGTGTTCTTTGGTGAATTTGGCATCTCGGACGGTACCGCAACGATTGATGCCCTCGGCGTTCATCCTGATTTCAGAAAGTTTGGCGTGGCCAGCGAGATGCTGGACCAGTTCGTGATGAACATGAAGGCCGCCGGTGTCAAGAAGATCTACACCCTGGTGAACTGGGACGACTTTGCGCTGGAGAAGTTCTTCTCGCGCCAGAAGTTTGTGCCGTCCAAGCGGGTCAATCTCGAATACGTGTTGCCTTAAGCCCGTTGGCGCGCAAAGACAAGCCATGTGGATCGACACCCATTGCCATACGAAGTACTCGTACGACAACTGGCTTGAACCGGTGAATCTGATTCGGCGCGCCAAATTCCTCGGAATCGACGCCGTGTGCATCACCGAGCATTACTCCTACGAGGCGTCCGAGCCAGTCGAACAGGTCGGGCGCGACGAAGGCTTTCTCGTTTTGCGCGGCGTCGAGATCTCCACGAACCGCGGGCATCTGCTGGCCTACGGGGTTGAGGACGATAGCTGGAACACCTGGGGACGCGACAACTACCTGCCCTTGGAAGACGTCATCGAACGTGTCAACCTCCTGGGCGGCATCTGTGTTCCGGCGCATCCCTTCCGCGAGGTTGGCCTGGCCAGTTTGCTCGAAGGAATACACGATCTGCAGGGAATCGCCGGCGTTGAATCACACAACGGCAACAACTGTGAGGGCGACAACCAACTGGCGATCCAAGCCGCACAGCAAAGGGGCTTGCCGACATTGGGTGGCAGCGATTGCCACAAGACGGAGGCTGTCGGGCGTTGTGCCACCGAATTCTCAGAGCCCGTTACCTGCATGGCGGATTTTGTTGCAGCGGTGCGCAGCGCAAGCTGCCGCGGTGCCTATTTCCCGGGCTACTCCAGGGAGCGCACACCACGCACCTAGCCGCTGATCGACCGAATCATCGGCCGTCGCACACAGACAAAGCCAGCACCAATCAGGAGACAGAAAAGATGCAAGCGCAACAGACGTCAGTCATCACATGGTGGAAAGCCAGTCGCTCAGCAGACACGGCTGAGTTCGGCTCGCCCGTGGAACTGACGATCGATGGCAAGCTGGTTCAAGCGCCAGCGGGTGCTTCTGTCCTCAACGCAGCATCCGTCGCAGGCATCTACATCCCGGCGCTGTGTGCACACCCTGACCTGCCGCCCGCCCAGCAACGCGGTTGCGCGGACAAGGGCGATGGTGGTTGCAACCTGTGTCTGATCGAGATTCAAGGTATTCCAGGCATGAGCAAGGCTTGCTCAACCGCAGTGCGGGCGGGTCTGGTGGTGCGCACCTACCCGCCACCAACCCAACAGGCGCGCCAGGACCATTTGGCAAAGGTTCTCGGGCCCCACCCCCACG
>CAJBVC010000661.1 GCA_903958915.1 uncultured beta proteobacterium | reverse complement strand
GTGGTTGTGCCAGTACAGCAGCAGACTGGCCAGCAGTTCGGGCTTGCGCAGGAAGGGGCTGTCCGCCGGTGTGGCGCCGCCCATCACGAAGTGGTTGCCACCACCGGTGCCGGTGTGGCGTCCATCGGTCATGAACTTCTCGGCCGACAGGCGCGACTCGAACGCCGCGTTGTACAGAAACTCGGTGTTGGCGACCAGCTCTTTCCAGTTGTTGACGGGGTGGATGTTCACCTCGATGACACCGGGGTCGGGCGTCACTTGCAAGAGTTTGAGGCGCGGGTCGCGTGGCGGCGGGTAGCCTTCCAGTACCAGCTTCATGGCCAGCGTCTTTGCAGTGGCCTCGATGGCGCTCAGCAGGTCCAGGTAGTCTTCCAGACGTTCCAGCGGCGGCATGAAGATGTAGAGTACGCCGGATTTTTTTCCAACCGCTTCGGCTTTGGGGCCGCTGGCGCGGCGCGGGTCGCGCACCTCCACGCACAGGGCGGTTCGAGTGACCCAATGGGCAGATTCCTGTTTGTCGGGTACGCGGACAAAGTCTTCGGGTTCGATTTGGGCCGGTTCCAGTGCCGGACTGTGCGCAAGAACGATTTTTGGTTGTACGCCAGGCCCTGCATGCAAAACGGTGACTGCTGGTCGGGCTGCGGCAATCTGTGTGGCGGCTCTGTCGCTCCTGATCTTTATGGCGCTTTGGAACTTGCGTGCGGCTTCGCGCGCACGGCCGCTGCCGGCCAGAATGGGTACTTCGCTGCGCCGGGTCGGGATGGCAGTCACCGTGCTTTCAATGCACGGTGCTGCTTCGTCGGGGGAATAACGTCCGGCAAAAGAGCTGTGCGCGGGCAGGTCGCCACGGCCTTCCGTGGGGTCGCGCTCGATCATGTAGGGGAAGTCGCTCGTGCTGACCCAGGGCAGCGAGTCGAGTGGCAGGCGCAGGCCCATGGGTGAGTCGCCGGGCATCAGGTACATGCGCTCATCGCGGAAGAACCAGGGGCCGGTGGTCCAGCGTGCGCCGGTCTTGGCCAGCGGGTCGGTGGATTTGATCGGCAGCACGTAGCCCACCGGCGTATCAAGTTTTTGCTCGAACACGCGGCGCAGCCTCATGCGCTCCATCTCGTCGTCCAGCTTGGAGTTGAACGGGTCCACCTTGACCGGCAGGCGGCGTTCGCGCCACAGGTAGTACCAGCTGTCCTCAAAAGCGCTCTGGATGTATTCGCCGGTGACAGACAGCCGGTTGGCCAGTGCCTCTGTGAAGCGTTTGGCGTCCAGACTGGTGTAGTGGGTTGGGTCGCGTTCGTCGGTGAAGAGTGTGGGGTCGGACCATACGGGCTGCTTGTCGGCGCGCCAGTAAATGTTGAGTGCCCAGCGCGGCAGTTGCTCGCCGGGGTACCACTTGCCCTGGCCAAAGTGCAGGAAGCCGCCTTTGCCATATTCATTGCGCAGCTTGTGCACCAACGCGGTGGCAAAGCCACGTTTGGTGGGACCGAGGGCGTCGGTGTTCCATTCGGCGGCATCGCGGTCGCTCACGGCCACAAAAGTGGGCTCGCCGCCCATGGTGAGGCGCACATCGCCTTCCAGCAGCTCCTTGTCAACATCGGCCCCCAGTTCCATGACGGCAGCCCATTGCGCGTCGTTGTAGGGCAGGGTGACGCGGGGCGACTCGTAAATGCGGGTGACCTGCATGTGGTGGGCAAACTCCACCTCGCTCTCGTCGACGCTGCCTTCAATTGGCGCTGCGCCCGAAGGTTGTGGCGTGCAGGCCAGCGGGATGTGGCCTTCACCGGCCAACAAGCCTGAGGTGGCGTCCAGCCCAATCCAGCCAGCGCCGGGCAGGTAAACCTCGCACCAAGCGTGCAAATCGGTGAAGTCCACCTCGGTGCCGCTAGGCCCATCGAGTGCCTTCACGTCTGACTTGAGTTGTATCAGGTAGCCCGACACAAAGCGCGCCGCCAAGCCGCAGTGGCGCAGCAGTTGCACCATCAGCCAGGCCGAATCGCGGCACGAACCGGACCCTAGTTTGAGCGTCTCCTCAGGCGTCTGCACGCCGGGCTCCATGCGGATGGTGTACTTGATGGAGTTGTGCACCATTGTGTTCAGGTCGACCAGGAAAATCACCGTGCGGCGTTTGGTGTAGTCGATGCTGGCCAGGTAGTCGTTGATGGGCTCCGTGCGCTCATCTGCCATCAGGTAGGGCAGCAATTCTTCTTGCAACTGGGGGGCGTATTTGAAGGGAAACTCTTCGGCCTCAGGCTCGAGGAAGAAGTCGAACGGGTTGTAGACCGCCATTTCGACCACCAGATCGACGGTGACCTTGAATTCGCGCGTCGTGTTGGGGAACACCAATCTGGCCTGGTAGTTGGAAAACGGGTCTTGCTGCCAGTTCATGAAGTGGCCCGCGTCGGGCTCCACTTTCAACGAGTACGAAATGATCTTGCTGCGGCAATGCGGGGCAGGGCGCAGGCGTACCGTCTGGGGCCCTAGGGCTACCAGGCGGTCGTAGGTGTAGTGGGTAACGTGGTTAAGCGCGGCGTGGATCGACATGGTGTATCTCGTGGAATCACAGGAAAATTACCAGGGCAGACCATTGCCACCCTGTTTGCATGGTAGCAAGCAATTCTTGCGCCACCCGTATTGGCTTTAGCATGACAGCATGCACAGCGCGCCCTTTGCGTCCAACGGCCACGCCCGAACCTTGTTCGCGGCGATGTTGGGTTGCGTGCTGGGCTCATTGTTGCAACTACAGCAGCCAGGCCTTTGGGATTGGAAATATTATGCCGCCATATTGGCTCTAGTCCCCGTCAGCTATGCGCTGGCAGCTACTAAAACAATAGCGAATGTGTGGCGCCAGATTGTTGCGGTGGTGGCGCTGTGTTTGCTCGGCTTTGGTGTCACGGGCTTGCGCGCCACCGTGTACCTGGCCGACACGCTGGACCCGGCGCTGGAAGGTCGCGACCTGCGTGTGACTGGTGTCGTGGCCAATCTGCCGCAGCGCAACGAGAGTGGTTTGCGCTTTCGGCTGGAGGTTGAGTCGGCCACGCTGAGTGGCCAGACCACTGCCGTGCCTGCGCTGATGGATGTCGGCTGGTATGGCGGCGCGTTTTCGGCGGGTCCGTCGGTGGTTGGCGATGCAGAAAACACCAAACTGGCCGAGGCCGAGCCTGCGGTGGCGGTGCTGAACCGTCAGCCAGCCGACGTCAAAGCCGGCGAGCGCTGGGAAATGACCCTGCGCTTTAAGGCACCGCACGGCAGCCGTAACCCGCATGGGTTTGACTACGAACTCTGGTTGTGGGAGCAGGGTGTGCAAGCCACCGGCTATGTGCGCGCCAGCGCCAAAGACCCGGTGCCCGTGCGCGTAGAGCAAACCTGGCTCCACCCGGTGACCCTGGCACGCCAAGCGGTGCGCGAGCAAATTTTCAGGCAGGTGTCGCAACGCCAATTCGCCGGGATGCTTGCCGCGCTGGTAGTGGGCGACCAAGCGGCCATTGACCGGGCGGACTGGGACGTGTTCCGGGCGACTGGCGTGGCGCACCTGGTATCGATTTCTGGCTTGCACATCACCATGTTTGCCTGGGGAGCGGCTTTGGCCGTTGGTTGGCTGTGGCGGCGTTCGGGCGCACTGTGCATTGCATTACCCGCACCCAGCGCAGCGCTGATCGGGGGTGTGCTGCTGGCCACGGCTTATGCCGTTTTTTCGGGTTGGGGGGTGCCGGCGCAGCGCACCTGCCTGATGCTGGCCACCGTGGCCCTGCTGCGGCTCAGCGGCGCACGCTGGCCGTGGCCGCATGTCTGGATGCTGGCCTGCGCAGTGGTGGTGGCGGTGGACCCCTGGGCGCTATTGCAGCCAGGTTTTTGGCTGAGCTTTGTCGCCGTGGGTGTGTTATTTGCTACTGATTCAGGAGCTGGTAAGGCATATTTTACGGGGCCTAGAGGCATAAAGGACCATATTTTTTCCGGGCTACGAGAGCAATGGGTGATCACCGTGGCGCTGACGCCTTTGACATTGCTGCTTTTTGGGCAAGTGTCCGTGGTGGGACTGGCGGCCAATGCGTTGGCTATTCCCTGGATCACGTTGGTGGTGACTCCGCTGGCGATGCTGGGCGTGCTGCTGCCGCCCTTATGGGACGCCGCCGCCGCCGCCATTGGCTGGCTCTTTGCCTACTTGCAGTGGTTGGCATCCTGGTCGTGGGCGGCGATTTCAGTCGCGGTGCCGCCCTGGTGGGTGGGTGCTGCCGGTGTATTTGGCGGTGTGGTGCTGGTACTTCCATGGTCGTGGACCATGCGGGTGCTGGGCGTGCCCCTGCTGCTGCCGGTTTTGCTGTGGCGCGCGCCGCTGCCGGGTCACGGTGAATTTGAGCTGCTGGCGGCGGACATTGGTCAGGGCAATGCGGTGCTGGTGCGTACCGCCAGCCATGCCCTGCTATACGATGCCGGGCCGCGCTTCAGCCTGGAGAGCGATGCCGGACACCGCGTGCTGGTGCCGCTATTGCAGGCGCTGCACACCCGGCTGGACACCGTTGTGTTGAGCCACCGCGATATCGACCACTTGGGCGGTGCATCTGCGGTCCTGACCATGCAGCCACAGGCTTTGCTGCTCAGTTCCATTGAGGCGGGCAACGCGCTGCAAGTTCATCGCTCGGCGCAGCGTTGTGTGGCGGGACAAAGTTGGGCGTGGGACGGCGTGCAGTTCGACGTGCTGCACCCGCAAGCCGCCGACTATGACGCACTGAAAAAGTCCAACGCGATGTCATGCGTGCTGCGCATCTCCAACGGCGTGCGCACCGCCCTACTGGTGGGCGATATCGAGCAGCCGCAGGAGGCTTTGTTGGTGGCCAGCGTGGGGGCTAGTTTCACCGCCGGGCCGCCCCAAGGTGAAACAGCCCCCTCGGGGGGCAGCGCAGCACGCGCAGCGGCCAGCGTGGGGCGATATCGCTGAAATCCGATGTGCTTTTGGTGCCCCACCACGGCAGCAAGAGCAGCAGCAGCGCTGCATTCCTCGATGCGGTGGCGCCCAAGGTCGGTATCGTGCAGTCCGGTTACCGAAATCGATTTGGACACCCGGCCCCGGTTGTTTTGGCACGCTTCCAAGAGCGGCAGGTCCAGGTCGTGGATTCGCCTCATTGTGGTGCATACACCTGGCAGTCATGGCAACCCCAAGATGGTGCATGTATGCGCTTGCAAAGCGTCCGCTACTGGCACCATCATGTGCCATAGTGGTGCATGGCGTGTCATCATTGGTGCTGACGGTAGTCGCGGTTTGTGGCGCGATCCTTGCTAAGTTGTGTTGGAGTGCAAAGCCGCGACACGGTTTACCCAGAAAGGTTACAGGAGAGAGGTTATGCAGAAGTTTGACGAGATGTACACCCAGTTGCCCTATGCGTTTTTTAGCAAGGGCGAGCAGGTCCGAGACCATTACAAGATTTACGACGAATGGCTGGCCCGCCAACCCGGCGACATGATGGCCAAGCGGCGCGAAGAGGCGGAAATGATTTTTCGCCGCGTCGGCATCACCTTTGCGGTGTATGGCGAAAAGGATGAGGACGGCGCTGGCACCGAACGGCTGATTCCGTTTGACCTGATTCCGCGCATCATTCCGGCGCATGAGTGGGGCAGCATGGAGCGTG
>CAJBVC010000660.1 GCA_903958915.1 uncultured beta proteobacterium | reverse complement strand
GTTCCATGAGCGGCAGCGGCCAGCGCGAAATCCTGGTGCCAGCGCGGGCGGAGTCATGAATCGAATTGCTACGTTTTTGATAGCTTCCTGCGCAATCTCCGCGGGCGCTACAGGCCTCAGTGACTTGGAAAAATTCATCAAAACCGTGAAAACTGGTCACAGTGAATTCACCCAGGTGGTGACCGCACCGCCCAAAGAGGGGCAGCCCGCGCGCGTGAAAACCTCGAGTGGTACCTTCGACTTTTCCCGCCCCGGCCGCTTCCGGTTTGTTTACAAAAGACCGTTTGAGCAATCCATTGTGGCCGACGGTCAGACTTTGTGGCTCTACGATGTGGACCTCAACCAGGTCACGGCGCGCAAGCAGGTCGAGGTGCTTGGCTCCACACCCGCAGCCCTGATCGCTTCCGCTGCCAACCTGCAGGCCATTGAGGCAGACTTCACCCTCAGCGATGCGGGTGCACGTGAAGGTGCCGAGTGGGTTGTGGCCAAACCGAAGTCCAAAGACAGTTCTCTGCAAAGCATTCGTGTCGGCTTTGTCAGGGGGGAACTCGCCGCGCTGGAAATTCTCGACAGCTTTGGCCAGCAATCAGTGCTGAAGTTCAGCAACTTTCAGCCGCACGCTGCACTCGATGCCGCCACCTTCCAGTTCAAGCCGCCAGCAGGTGCGGATGTGATCCGGCAGTAGCTGGTCGGGCTTATGCGTTACGTGCGCCCTTTGCGGGAAAATCGCACCAGTCCCGTGGATAGCGAGGTGCCAACGACGATAACCACCGCGCAACCCAGCATCCAGGCCGTCACCTTTTCATCCAGCAACACCACGCCATAGAGCACGGCGAACACCGGAATGGCGAAGGTGACCGACAGTGCGCGGGCCGGCCCGACGCGCTCGATCATCCGGAAGTACAGGATGTAGGCCAACCCGGTACACAACACGCCCAGCGCAATCACTGCTGCCCACGCGGCGAGCGATACGCTGTGTGCTGGCCAGTAGATCCACGCCAGAGGTGCCAGAAAAACGGCGGCGCCAAGCTGGCTCCCGGTAGAAGTGACCAACGCCGGCAGGCCGCTGAGGTAGCGTTTCGTAAAGCTCGCTGCCAGGCCGTAACACAGGCAAGCGCCCAGGCAGGCCAGCACCGCCCAGCCACTGGCGGTACCACTTGCTTCGGGCTTGAAACTCGCGTTGTCCCAGGCCAGCAATGCCACACCCACAAAACCGATCAGCAGGCCGACCGTGCGCGAGCCAGTCGGGCGATCCTTGTGCCACGCCCAAGCAATCACCGCACCGAACAGGGGAACAGTCGCGTTCAGAATGGACGACAGGCCGGTGCTGATGGTTAACAGGGCAAATGTAAAGCCGACAAACGGAACCGCTGAATTCACGATGCCCACGGCGAAGGTCAGCTTCCAATGGGCGCGCAGGATGCCACCCTCGCCGCGCAGCAGCAACAACGGAACCAGAAACGCTGCCGCGATGCCGACGCGCAGACCGGCGGTGGCGAAGGCGCCAAATTCCCTGGCGCCGGTACGCATGAACAGAAACGACGCGCCCCAGATGGCGGCCAGCAGTACGAATTCCAGTAGCCAGGGTTTGTTCGCTGCGGGCACGGTCACAACAATGCGCCTTCCAGCTGCAGCAGTGCCACCTTGCGTTCCAGGCCGCCGGCATAGCCGGTCAGTGCTCCGTTGGCTCCGATCACCCGGTGGCAGGGGACGATGATGCCAATCGGGTTGCGCCCAATCGCGCCGCCCACGGCCCGCACTGCGCTGGGGTTGCCAATGGCTTGGCTGATGGCGCCATAGGTGCTGGTGGTTCCTGGCGCGATGGAAAGCAGGCTGCGCCACACCCGTTGCTGGAAATCGGTGCCGAAGCCGAGGTTCAGCGGCACTTCAAACCTGCGCCGCTGCCCGGCAAAGTATTCCTGCAGCTCGTGCGCCGTTTGCTGCAGCACGGGGTGCTGGTCATCCCGGTGCCAGTCCGCCATGGCGGGCAAGTGTTCCTGCCCGTCGAACCAGACTCCCACCAGCGCATGGTCAAGGGCAGCCAGCCTCAGGGGTCCCAAAGGGCTGGCCACGAGGGTATAAACGGGAGGGGGTGAGAATTTCATGTGAAAAACGGCTCTAGGCCTTATTTTACGTGCGTAAGCTGCTACCAAACTTATAGCGAATTCCAGGCGCGGATGACAGCGTAACTGCGCCATGGGCGCCAGCGTTCAGATGCCTGTTCTGCCATCTGAGACGGTTTTTTGGTGTTTTGCACGCCCAGGGCTTTGTGCAGTGCCACATCACCACAAGGAAACGCGTCGGGCCAGCGCAATGCCCGCATGGCAATGTAGTGTGCCGTCCAGGGGCCAACTCCAGGCAAGGCCAGCAGTGCCTCCAACGTGCCGGATATGTCCACGT
>CAJBVC010000659.1 GCA_903958915.1 uncultured beta proteobacterium | reverse complement strand
GCTTGGCGACCAACCCTGGTGATCGCACCGGTCTTTGGAACCATTGCCAACGTCGACACTGGTTTGTCGATTCTGTCCGGCCCAAGGATTTCCATGCTGCTCATATGAAAGTATTATCTGTGAGATTGATAAACTCACGCAAGCCATGGTTCAGTTGAGCTGTTTTACTGATGACAAGTGCCAATTTACCCCATGGTTTTTCTCACACTTGAGCACTTTTCTTCGATTTGCCCCCGTGATTTGTCTCACAGATGGGTGGTGAAGCAGCCCATTTGCTCCCTCCTAGGTGGCTCATTGTTCCTGATTTGGCTCATTTCAGCGATTGAAACACCATAGATTTGGGTTGTGTGTAGCTGTCTGTGCTAGTCCTTGGTTTATCTCACAGCTCCCATACTTGATCTCACACTTCGAGTGATTTGTCTCACATTTCCCTTGGTTTGTCTCACCCAAAGTCAGCTAAGGCATTGAATTCATTGAGTAAATTCAAAGCAAAGGTATTAAAGGAATTAAAGCCTTTTAAAAAAGAGAGGTGGAGAGCTTGTGGATAACTTCAAAAACCGAAGACAGAACTTCCAAATGCATCTCAAAAGACGCACAATTGATAGAACAAGCGAAATTTCGCGTTTAGCAAGGAAGAATACATGTCCATCAAAAAGAAGCCGGAGTCACGTGTTACGTTGGAAGACTTAATTACTGCTTCATCCAGAGTAGGTGCAGTCATTGAAAGCGTACGCGGCACGATGCTGGCTCCAGACGCTAGGAAGCGTCCTCCGACCTTCAGTACAAACCAAGTGGCAACCGTTTGTGGGCTCGAAAAGGCTCAAATGGATTATCGAGTAAAAAAGGGTGATCTACCAACTGGCAATATGGAAAGCGGTCATAGGCGCAAGTTCAGCCTGGAAGACACGCGAACCTGGGCGAGATCCATTCGCAGCAAATACATGCGCCAAGAGCATGCCGAGGCCATCACGATTGCGGTTGCGAATTTCAAAGGTGGGGTAACGAAGACAACCACTGCAGTCACTCTTGCTCAAGGCTTAAGTCTTCGCGGCCATAAGGTCCTGGTCATCGATACCGACCCTCAAGGTTCAATGACCACACTTTTTGGACTATTGCCAGATGTGGATGTGTCTGATGAACAGACGATTCTGAGCCTTTGCTACGGGACGGAAGTGTCCATCGACTATGCCATTTCACCAACCTATTGGAGTGGCATTGATATCGTGCCCGCAAATTTGGCGTTGTATTCGGCAGAATTCGCCCTCCCCTCTCGGCAAAAGTCTGAAGGCTCATTTGAATTCTGGAATGTGCTCAACAACGGAATCGACGCGGCCAGGACAAAGTACGACGTGATCATCCTCGATACCTCGCCCGCCCTCTCCTACCTGACTATCAACGCCCTGCTCGCTTCAGATGGACTCATCATGCCGCTGCCACCTAGCACTCTGGATTTCACATCCAGCGGCCAGTTCTGGAACCTGTTCAATGATCTGACCGCAAACCTTGTCACCAACCGAGGCAAAACCAAGAGCTTTGATTTTGTTGACGTGCTGCTTGCTAGAGTTGATGCGAATGACGCGTCTTCCAGTGTCGTCCGCGAGTGGATAACAGCTGCCTATGCTGGCATGGTGTTGCCAGTTGAAATCCCCAAGACGGCTTTGACTGCTAGCGCAAGTGCTGAGTTTGGAACGGTCTATGACACGGATCCAGCAAGCATCAATGCACGGACTTACAGGCGCGCATACGACGCATATGAACGTGTTGTGGAGCTTGTGGAAGAACAAATTATTACGGCGTGGAAACGTCAACTAGGAGAACAGCATGGCGCTTAAAGACAAGGCAGCAAAGATCGACCTGAGCCATATTGGGCTGTCGTCAGGCAGCCGAGGGCAGGGCTCAAAGACAGCCATCGGGATGCATGCGGATGCGCTCTTTCGTGATGAAAAAGTATCTGCCGAAAACGTCGAACTGAAGCAGAAGCTGGCTGAATTCGATGGCGCTACCGCGACCCGTCAGCTTGACCCTAAGAAGATCAAGCCGAGCAAGTGGGCCAACCGAAACGAGCTGTCGTATGCAGGGACGGAGTTCGCTGAACTGAAGCAGGAAATTGAAAGCGCCGGTGGCAATATTCAGCCAATCAAAGTTCGCCCTTCGAAGTTGGTCCCCGGCGAGTACGAGCTTGTTTTTGGTCATCGCCGCCACCGCGCTTGT
Organism: uncultured beta proteobacterium; assembly: GCA_903958915.1. Taxonomy (GTDB): domain Bacteria; phylum Pseudomonadota; class Gammaproteobacteria; order Burkholderiales; family Burkholderiaceae_C; genus Allorhodoferax. The sequence goes on along the minus strand of CAJBVC010000659.1, from coordinate 510 downwards.
CTGGAGCTTGGCATCAATGTTTTGGCGGTCATCGAAGATTTGGATGACACAGAGCTTTTTTGTCAGATGGATCGGGAGAACAGGGCACGTGCTTCTTTGAGTCCATGGGAGGTGGGCATCACTTATGCCAAGGCACTTGACGATGGCCTTTTCCCATCCGCTCGCAAGCTGTCTGAAGCGGCTGCAATTGACCTCAGCCAGTTGGGCAAGGCGCTGGCTTTGGCCAGGCTGCCGGCAGATGTCATTGCGGCTTTCCCAAGCCCTTTGGATCTGCAATACCGCTGGGCTTCCTTGCTGACACCAGCCATCCAGAAGGATCCGGACTTGATTCTTGCCCGTGCCAAGGAGCTGCGCTCATCCACGGAAAAGCTTAGTTCTGTCCAGGTATTAACGCGACTCCTGGAGGGGGGTGGAACCGTTCCACCCCCCTCTCCAAAGAAGGTTTTGATCAAGGGTAAAGACGGTCAAACAGGCGAACTCAAGCTCGACGCAGCAAAAAAATCTGCAGTC
>CAJBVC010000658.1 GCA_903958915.1 uncultured beta proteobacterium | reverse complement strand
TACACACCATCAAACCCTGGGTTGATGAGCACTACCGAACCTTGTCGGACCGGCGCAATACTGCCGTTATGGGGAGTTCGCTCGGTGGTCTTGTCTCGCACTATGCGGTGCACCAGTACCCGCACATCTTTGGCATGGCAGGTCTTTTTTCTCCAGCCTACTGGTTTTCCGAGGAGGTCTACCGAATGACCCGGGAACTTCCAGTGCCTCTGGATACCCGAATGTATTTCTTGGTGGGAGGCAAGGAGGGAGCCGGCACCGTGGCCAACGTGCACCGGATGGCGGCTTTGGAAAGTTCGGGAGGGCACCCTACCGCGAACTTGCGAACGGTGGTGAGCCCGCTGGGTGAGCACAACGAAGCGTTCTGGCGCGCTGGATTTTCCGACGCGGTACTCTGGCTTTTTGCGGACCCACCATCGACTTCGCCATCACCAAAACTCAGGCCTGTTTCCGGGAAGACCCCATTGCAGTAGTGGCCGAGTAACGCCGAGGCGCGCGTCGCACCCATCACATGGCCCGATGCCGCTACGGTTCAGATTTGGAGGGTAGTCCCAGCAGGAACATCAGGGGGATATCCACCCGCGCCGCCCAGTCGTTCTCGCTGTGACCGGTGCCCTCAAACACGCGGCTGACGAAAAGGTCTGCGGTGTAGCCTTTGTCTTTGAACAACTGATCCGCAAAGTCCTGGTGCACGCCATAGAGACTGTCGAGCGCAGTGGTGCCGTGGTCGGTGTAAATGCGGTGTTGGCCTGGCTTGGGCAAGTGTGTTTGCAGGTAGGTGAATGCCGCCAACGGCATGGATGCGTTTTGCACCTTGTCGGGGTAGCCCCAGGCACCGGGGCGTCCAATCCAGTGTGTGGAAAGCCCCGCTGCAGCACCAAAAACTGCAGGGTATTCGCACAGTGCGTACAGCGAAATCAGCCCGCCCATGCTGGAGCCCATCACCACGGTATTGGCCCGGTCGGGGCGTGTGGCGAACCGCGCATCGATGGCGGGTTTGAGCTCCAGCGCCACAAATTTCAGGTAGGCATCGGCCAGAGTGAAGCCCCATTGGGCACGGCGCTGGTAGTCTTCGCGCACCGCTGCTGGCGCGAGTTCCAGCATTTTGTCGGGGTAGTACTCGCTGTAGCGGTACTTTCCATTGTTGGGAATACCCACCACGATGGTGTCGCGGACTTTACCCTCCTGCATCAATTTGTTCAGTGCCAGGTGCACGTTCCATGCGGATTTGTTCCAGGATTTGCTGGCGTCAAAGAGCATTTGCCCGTCGTGCATGTAAAGCACCGCATAGCGTTTGGCGCGGTCATAACCAGATGGTAGCCAGACATCAATCGGGCGCGGGTCAACATACTGCGATGGGAAACTGTCGATGCGTTCGATGCGCCCGACAGTAACTTGCGGCCTGGCGGTCGACCAGGGGAGGGGGGACTGTGTCGGTGTGATGGCGTGGGAGGTCATGGGCAACAAAGAAACAAAGCCGAAAGCCAATGCCAGGGCACGCAGTGCGCCGGACGTTGTCATGGTGTGCTCCCCTTTGCGTGGCCGAGCAAGAATGTCAGAGGGGTGTCGAGTCGGCTGGCCCAGTCGGTCTCGTTGTGCCCCGCACCATCGAAAACGAGGGTCTGGAAATTGGCGTCGGTGTACCCCTTCTCGCGCAGCAACACATTGGCGAAACTCTGGTGCACCGGGTACAGCGCGTCGAGTTCGGTGGTCCCTCGGTCCATGTAGATCCGGTGCGTTGCCGGGTCGGGCAGGTGGTCACGAAAATACGTGAACGTGGCCAGGGGAATCGCGGTGTTGGATTCGAACGCTCCAATCCAGTGGGTGGACAGGCAGGCGGCAGCGACGAACACTTGCGGATATTCGCTGATGGCATAGAGCGAGATGATGCCCCCCATGCTCGAGCCCATGATGAAAGTGTTGGCTGCGTCCGTCCTGGTTGCGTAACGCCGGTCGATCATGGGTTTGAGTTCCTCCACCATGAACCGCAGGTAGTTATCGGCACGCGGGTTTCCCTGCAAACCGCCCTGCACAAACTGGGTGCGGGTGGGTTCTTCGATGAGGGGGACGACCTTTTGCGGAAAGTACTCCGCATGGCGGGAATAGTTGGTGTTCCAGATACCCACCACGATGGTGTCACGGATACGTCCCTCCCTGAGTAATCGAGCCATGGCGGCATCGATATGCCATCCCTTCTTGCTCATGCTGGTGGCTCCGTCGAACAAGGCCTGGCCGTCATGCATGTAAAGCACCGCATAACGTTTGGTGGGCGTGTAGTCCTCGGGTAGCCAGACGTCCACCAGTCGTGGCTCCACAAAATTGGAGGGGACCGGTCCCAGACGCTCGATGGTGCCCGTGCTGACGAGTGGCATGGATGGTGGCGTGCTGCAGCCCGCAAGCACGAACAGGCACAGGGACATCGCAGCCAACAAGGCGTGACCGAACGCTCGGGATTGCAGACTGCGCAACATGGGCTGGCTCATGGAGTCGTCCTTGCTGTGGGCAAGGCAAACAGCACTGCGGACCCGGCGTCGAGCGTGAGTCCCTCCGCGTCCCAGCGGACCTGGCCTACACGCAGCGGGTTGCCCGGCCCTTGCGGCGAAAGTGGAAACGCTACCCTGACAGGCTTGGCACTGAAGTTGAAGGCGCACAGCACAGCATCCTCCGCGTACTGCCGGCGTACGACCAGCAGCGTGTCGCTCACCTGTACTGGCTCGAAGCTCCCCAGACGCAGTGCGGGGTGCGCATGGCGCAGGGCCATGAGCGCACGCGTGAAGTGCAGGCAGGAGGTGTTGCGGGCTTCCTGCGCATCCACCGCTTGTTCCTGGTGTGCGGCATCGACGGGCAGCCAGGGTTGGCCGGTCGTGAAACCGGCGTGTTCGGCGTGCGCTGCCCAGGGAAACGGCGTGCGGCACCCGTCGCGCCCCTTCTTGATGGGCCATTGGGCTTTGCCATAGGGGTCCTGGATGTATTCAAACGGCACATCGGACTGTGCCAGGCCCAGCTCTTCCCCCTGGTACACAAACAGGGTGCCCCGCAGGCTGGCCAGCAGGGCCAGATGCAACTGGTTGCGTTGCTCCGACGAGATGCCTGCGGCGTCTTCGGTCGCCTTGCCAGCTTCTGCGCCAAAGGCGAACGACGTAGCCTCGCCGCCAGCCCAGCGGGTGGCGACCCGCACCGCGTCGTGGTTCGAAAACGCCCAGGCGGGCCAGGCGTCGCACCCCGAGCCGTGCTGCCAGGGCTGCATCTGCTCCACCACAAATGGCGGGTCGTGCCGTGGGCCGAGAAAGTTGAACGAGTAGGCGGTGTGCAAACGCGTGTTGCCGTGGGTGTATTCGATCATGCGCGCGAGGCTGTCCGGGCTGCCGATTTCGGCCACCGCCATGCGGCCGGGGTAGCGGTCCATCAGGGCACGCAAACGCTCCATGAACACCAGGGTCTCGGGCTGGTCGATGTTGTGCGTGTGCCGCTGCATCAAGACCGGTGTGTCGCCGCGCAGTTCGGGCGGGAACGGTGGGTTGTCCTGCAGTTCGCGGCTATGGAAGTAGAGATTGGCGGTGTCCAGCCGAAACCCGTCGACACCGCGGTCCAGCCAGAATTTGGCTACGGTGAGCACCGCGTCCTGCACTTCTGCGCAATGAAAATTCAGGTCCGGCATCTCCGGCAGGAAGTTATGCAGGTGGTACTGCCCTCGGCGCGGCTCCCAGCGCCAGGCTGGGCCGCCCATCCAGCTTTGCCAGTTGTTCGGGGGCGAACCGTCGGGCTTGGCATCCGCCCACACGTACCAGTCGGCCTTGGGATTGTCACGACCATCGCGGCTCTCGATAAACCAGGGATGCTCGCGGGCCGTGTGGCTCCACACCTGATCGATGACGACCTTGAGCTGCAGCGCATGGGCGCGGGCAACCAGGGCGTCGAAATCCGCCAGTGTGCCGAACATCGGATCCACGGCACAGTGGTCGCTTACGTCATAGCCGAAATCGCGCATGGGTGACGCGAAAAACGGCGACAGCCAGATGCCATCCACGCCCAGGCTTTGCACATAGTCCAGACGGGCGGTGACGCCGTTCAGATCACCAATGCCGTCACCATTGCTGTCGAAAAAACTGCGCGGATAGATCTGGTACAGCGTGGCTCCGCGCCACCATTGGGCGCTCCCGTCTGCGGTTGCGCCTGTGCTGGCGCTCATTGGATGCGCTTGAAAACCGAGTAACCCCCGGTGGGTCGCATGTCGGGCGCCACCACCCGAAAACCACCGGCGGGCACGGTGACCGTGGCCATGGAGGCCAGAACGCGGATGGGTGGCGCGCTGGGGTTGATGAGATCGATCAACGACGATCCATTCATCAGTTTCGAGTTGCCAATCAGCACGCGCTCAGTGATTGCCTTTTTGGACGGATTAGACAACACGATCACGGTGTCTTTCACCAGGTCGGTGTACCGTTCGAAGGCGAGCAGGCGGTCTGCAGTCACCAGACGGAAATTGCCCACTCGCAGGGCGCGATGCTGTTTGCGCAGCGCAATCAGCTGTTTGGTCCAGCGCAGCGTCGGATTGCTGTCGGTGACCCAATCCCAGCGCATGGGTGAGCGGTTGGCCGGGTCTTCACCGCCGGTCATGCCCAGTTCGGTTCCGTAGTACAGGTTGGGCGCGCCCGGTAAAGTGAACTGCAGTATCTGCGCCAGGCGCTGGTCCGACACCTTGGGCAGCACGTGGCTGAGTCGGTCGTTGTCGTGGTTGTCGAGCATCAGCCAGGATTTCAGGGTGGGCTCGATGCCTGCCTCGTGCACCGTGCGCTCCACCATGGCGGCCGCAGTGGCGGGTGCAATGACACCCTGAATGGTGCTCAGAACAATGTCACGCAGCGTGAAGTTCATCACTGCATCCACTGCGGGAAACCACTCCTTGGGGAAGGTTGCAATCTCACCCACCACCAGCGAACCCGGTTTGGCCCGGTGGGCGGCCTGGGTCAACTCGCCCAGGTACTTTGGTCCTAGTTCTGGTGCCACATCCAGTCGCCAGCCATCCACGCCTTCGCGCAACCAGGTCTGCACGACGGAGTCGGGTTTGGCGTAAATGTGGTCGCGCACGGCCTGGCTTTCCAACTGGAGTTCGGGCAGGTTGGTGGCCTGGTACCAGCCGCGGGCACCGCCCGGATACTGGTCGCCGAAAAAGAACCAGTCGCGGTACGGACTGTTGGGACTGGACTGCGCCTGCTTGAAGGCCTCGGAATTGCGTCCCATGTGGTTGAACACGCCATCGAGCACCACCTTCATGCCCTTGGCATGGGTTTGCGAAACCAGTTCGGCCATGTCGGCCTTGGTACCAAACTCGGGTGAGATGGCCATATAGTCCAGCGCATCGTATTTATGGTTGGTGTAAGCGGTGTGGATCGGGTTGAGGTAGAGCACATCGACGCCGAGTTCCTGCAAGTAGCCAAGCCTGGACGTCACACTTGGCAGGTCGCCGCCCCAGAACTCCAGTTCGTGGCTCCAGACGTGCATGGCATCCAGGTATTTGCCACGCTTCGCAGGTTCGCTCCAGCGGTGCAGAATTTTGGGTGAAGGGTAGAGCTCGCGTTTGGCGTCCAGGTTGGCGGGTGGTACGAAGCGGTCCACCATCACCTGGTAGACGATGGCACCGTTGCGCCAGTCCTGCTCGCGTGCCTCGAAAACGCCTTTCAGCACCAGGTCATGCGTGCTGGCATTTCTCTCAACAGAAGCCCCCTGCGCGTGAGCAGCGGGCACGCACAACGAAAAACAGAACATCGCCGCCATGGAAAGTCGCCAGCTACCAGGAAATTGCATTGTCACTCCTTGAAAGTCGCATTCGCAGCGTTGCCGTTCTGCACAGACCCTGCAAATGCTATCGGAAAGGATACCCGACGCAGACTCGTGCCCTTCAGGCTGTGACAAGCGACTAGCCGTTGATCCGACTAAACTGGCGCCTCCAATTTACGGAGCCTTTCGATGTCCTTTCAATCACTCGCAGTCGTTTTTGTGGCCCTGTCCGCCCTTTCCAGCGCTGTGCATGCCAAAGTAACGCGCACCGTCGAAAAGGCCTTTACCGTGCAACCGGCGGGCCAAGTGCGGGCAGAGACCCAGGGTGGCAACATCACGGTAAAGACGGACGATGGCAACACCGTGCGCATCGTGGCAACGCAGGTTATCGAAGCCAATAGCGACGCCGAGGCAGACCGAGTTCTGGAAAAACTCTCATTGACGTTTGATCAGTCTGGCAACCAGGTCACCGTGCGCGCCACCTATGAAAAGCGGGGACTCACCAGCACCTGGGGCAATTGGCCGCCGGTACAGGTGTCATACGCGATTACGCTGCCGCGCAAGTTCAATGCAGACCTGAATACC
>CAJBVC010000657.1 GCA_903958915.1 uncultured beta proteobacterium | reverse complement strand
GCATCGAACCGGCCTGGGAAGGTTTTCCGGGCGACGATGTGGTGGCCGATACGGCATTGATGAATGCGTGGTTACAGCAACGCATCGACACCATGCCCGAGCAGTATTTCTGGGTGCACAAGCGATTCAAGACGCGGCCACTCGGAGAATCGTCGATCTATTGAACGCTTGTGTCTTGCGCTGCTGGATGCGCCCAGTCCCAGAGGATGAGTGATACCTCGTCTATTCCGATGCGTTTGGTGGCCGAAAACAGACGTACTTCACCGCCTCCGGCCTGCAATTTGGTGATGGAAAGAACCTTGTTGGCTTCCGTGCGGGTCAGCTTGTCGGCCTTGGTGAGGACGATGAGAAACTTCAAACCTTGCTGTACGCGTGGACGAATGATGTCGAGCAGGATCTCATCGAGTTCGGTCAACCCGTGGCGCGGATCGCACATGAGCACGATGCCTTTCAGGTTTTCCCGGGTTACCAGATAGTTGGCCATCACCTGCTGCCAGCGGATTTTGTCCTGCTTGGGAACCGCTGCATATCCATAGCCCGGCAGATCTGTTAGCACCGCGTCGGTGATGCCTTGCTTGCCTAGTGCAAACAGGTTGATGTGCTGTGTGCGCCCCGGCTTCTTTGAGGCAAACGCCAATTGTTTTTGCTGCGTGAGTGTGTTGATGCAGGTCGACTTGCCCGCATTGGATCGCCCCACGAAGGCGATTTCCGGCACTTCCAGCGCCGGCAGAAAGTGTAGTTGTGGTGCCGTGGTCAGAAACTTCGCAGTGTGCAGCCACCCTGCTGCGATGCTGGCTGCAGATTTGGTGCTCGCTGCGGGTGGTGAGGCGGTAACCGGGACGGGGGGTGGGTTTGTGTTCGTAGTCATTGATTTGTAAGGGAAACCCGGAGCGCCATTGTAGAATGATGCTGTTTTGCTCACCAGACTTGGCACATTCCTATGAAGTTGATCGCACACATTATTTTCGCGGCTGCAGCGGTTGCTGCGCCGTTTTCGGCATTCGCCAATGCTGCGGTACCACCGGCCAAACCCGACCTGGGCAAGGGCGAGGCCAGTTTTGGAGCCGTCTGTGTTGCCTGCCACGGCCCGGACGGAAATTCCGTGATGCCGATTTACCCAAAATTGTCGCAGCAACACCCAGAGTATCTGGTCAAACAGTTGCAGGAGTTCAAGGCCACTAAGCGGGCCAATCCGATCATGCTGGGGTTTGCCACCATGTTGTCAGACGAGGACATGAAGAACATTTCCTACTGGGTGGCAAGCAAAGCGTCCAAGCCGGGTGTTGCGAAAGACAAGGAACTGGTGGCTTTGGGTGAACGCATTTACCGGGGTGGCATTGCCGACCGGCAGGTGCCCGCATGTGCGGGTTGTCATAGCCCCAATGGCGCTGGTATCCCTGCCCAGTACCCACGACTGGCCGGCCAAAATGCGGAGTATGCAGTGCTGCAGTTGACCGCTTTCCGTGACGGTGTGCGCAACAACAGCCTGCAGATGACTCAGGTGGCTGCCAAAATGAATGATCGTGAGATCAAGGCGGTAGCCGACTATGTAGCCGGTTTGCGCTGACCTTTCTTGCTCCCACGGTTCTACAAGGGCTGCATCATCAGGCGATGGTGCAGCCCTTGTTACGGTGCGCCCAGCTTGGGCGCACTCCTGCGGGTGCAAGCCCCGCCGTAAGTTGATCACGACGAACGAAGT
>CAJBVC010000656.1 GCA_903958915.1 uncultured beta proteobacterium | reverse complement strand
GGGATGAAAGTGTTGCACGACGGTGGCGCCAGAACCATCGCCCAGAACGAGGAGACCTGTGTGGTGTTTGGTATGCCCAAGGAAGCCATCAAATTGCAGGCGGTGGACGATATCCTGCCACTGGAACAGGTAGCCCGCGCTATCCTCCAATTCGACTCCCGCGCCTGATTCCTTGTCAAAATCATCCCTGTCGTTGTTGCTTCGCCTTAGCGTGCTAGAGCACTGCCTTCGGCTTCGCGCCTAGACAGAAATGATTTGGAAAAGGAATAAGGGGCGGGTCTAGAGAACTTTGCCGCAAACCCTGCCGCGGCCGGTTTGCTTGGCAAGGTAAAGCTGGTTGTCAGCAAGGCCCAGCAGCAAAGCGGCGTCTCCCTGGGAGTCCACCGTGCGGGTTGCGAGCCCTACGCTGATGGTTATCACGGTGTCGACCACGGAGTCCTGGTGGGGCACCTCCAGAGCGCGGATCTTGCGTTCGAGGTCAGTCGCCAGCGCCATCGCATCGTCAAAAGCGGTATCCGGAAGAATGCATGAAAACTCTTCGCCACCATAGCGGGCAACCAGATCGGCGGGGCGCTTCAGGCAACTCTTGATGGCCATGGCAATCTGTCGCAAGCAGTCGTCGCCAGCCTGGTGGCCGTACCGATCGTTGAACAGCTTGAAACAGTCTACGTCAACCATGAGGACCGACAGCGGCGAGCAATTGCGTACCGCCCGCGACCATTCGGTGCTGAATTGCTGGTCAAAGTAGCGGCGGTTGAATACCCCCGAGAGCCCATCCAGAAACACCAGCTTGCGCAGCAGGTCGGACTGGAACTTCAGCGTCAGGTGGGTCCGCACGCGTGCCCGCACCACCGAAGGATTGACGGGCTTGGCAATAAAATCCACCGCGCCCAGGCCCAGGCCGTGCGATTCCTGGGCTGAATCGGTGTGGGCAGTTACAAAAATAACCGGGATATTGCGAGTGCCTTCGTCATCCTTGAGTTTTTGGCACACCTCAAATCCATCCATCCCTGGCATCACCACATCCAGCAACACCAGGTCGGGCGGGTTGTCCTTGCAAATGGCCAGCGCCTGGGCGCCGGAGGTTGCCATGAAGACCTGGTAATCACCAGCGAAAGCCTGGTACATCACCTGAATGTTGATGGGCTGGTCGTCGACCACCAAAAGCTTGGGCTTGCCTCGGGCGCCTTCCAGCAATTCTGTTACGGACGTCTCTTGGTCGGTCATTTCTAGGGGGTGTGGCGCAATTGTTGAAGCAATGCCCCACATTGGACCACACCTTGTTCGAAGTCAAAAGCGGTAATTGCCTAGGGGATTCCCCATGCGCCAGGGTCGACATGACGCTCGCGTGTAACCGCTTCTGCCTGGTTCCGTGTGAGAATGGCGACCATACCAAGAGGAGATGTTTCTATGCCACGTCGTGCTACCAAGATTGTTGCCACCCTCGGCCCAGCCTCCAGTGACCCCGCACTGCTTGAACAGATGATCCGGGCTGGCGTCAATGTGGTCCGCTTGAACTTCAGCCATGGCAAGGCGCAAGACCACATTGACCGTGCCGCTCTGGTGCGCGAGGCTGCCAAGCGCGCCGGCCGCGAGGTCGCCATCATGGCCGACCTGCAAGGCCCGAAAATTCGCGTGGGCAAATTTGCGGAGGGTAAGGTTTTTTTGGAGCCCGGTCAGAAGTTTGTGCTCGATGCAGCGCGCACCGAACTCGGTGATATCGATGCCGTAGGGCTGGACTATAAATCGCTGCCGCGCGAAGTGAAGGCAGGCGATGTACTGCTGCTCAACGATGGGTTGATCGTGATCACGGTAGACGCCATCAAGGGCGACGCTATCCACACCACCGTCAAGCTCGGTGGCGAGTTGTCCAACAACAAGGGCATCAACAAGCAGGGCGGCGGCCTGACCGCTCCCGCGCTGACCGGCAAAGACATGGAGGACATTCGCACGGCAATGGCTTTCCGGGCCGATTACGTTGCGGTGAGCTTCCCAAAAAGTGCCACCGACATGGAGATGGCGCGCCAGTTGTGCCTGGTGGCAGCAGCGGAGTTCAACCACATGCCGGACCTGATCGCCAAAATTGAGCGGGCCGAGGCCATCCCCAAACTTGAAGAAATCCTTTTGGCCAGCGACGGCATCATGGTGGCGCGCGGCGATCTGGCGGTCGAGGTCGGAAATGCGGCCGTACCGGCGTTGCAAAAGCGCATGATCAAGCTGGCCCGCGAGCACGACAAAGTCGTGATCACTGCCACGCAGATGATGGAATCCATGATTACCAACCCGGTGCCGACCCGTGCCGAGGTCAGCGACGTGGCTAACGCAGTGCTTGATGGTACCGATGCCGTGATGCTTTCGGCAGAGACTGCCGCTGGCAAATACCCGCTCGAAACGGTGATTGAGATGGCCAAGATCTGCCACGCAGCCGAAGGCGGCGATCCGGCCGAACTCGATGCAGACTTTACGGGCAAGACTTTCCATCGCATCGACCATGCTATTGCCATGGGGGCACTGTTTACCGCGCACCATCTGGGTGCCAAGGCCATCGTCGCCATGACCGACAGCGGTGCCACTGCGCTGTGGATGAGCCGCCACCTGATCAGGGTGCCGATCTATGCGCTCACGTCGAAGGTGGCTACCCAACGCAAGATGACCCTCTACCGCAATGTGCGACCACTGCTCATAGACACCAGCGCCGATCGCGATACAGCGTTGGCCGAAGTGGAGAGCAGCCTGAAAGAACGCGGCATTGTGCAGAGTGGTGACGTGTATGCCATTACCTGCGGCGAGCCCATGGGGGCGGCGGGCGGTACCAATATGCTGAAAATTTGTCACGTAGTGTGAGCAGTCTCGCCAGGAATTGATTTTGGTTAAGCTTCTGGTGGGCCGAGTCTCTAGAATTTGCGTGCAGGCTTAAATGCCACTGCAGCTTTCTGAAGAAGGTTTTTCTCTTCAACGCAAGTAACTCAAAAGGATTCGTCGATGACACAGAAGATTTTGGATGTGGTGAAGCCCGGTGTGGTGTCCGGTGATGACATGCAGAAGATCTTTGCAATCTGCAAAGCCAATCACTTTGCGATGCCGGCAGTGAACGTCATCAGCACCGATTCGGTGAACGCGGTCTTGGAAGCAGCAGCCAAGGCGCAGGCGCCTGTGATTATTCAGTTCTCCAACGGTGGCGCAGGATTTGTGGCAGGCAAGGGACTCAAGCTCGACGGCCAGAAAGCGGCCATTTTGGGTGCCATTTCGGGTGCCAGACACATCCACCTGATGGCCCAGGCCTACGGCGTTCCAGTCATTGTGCATACCGACCATGCGGCCAAAAAGTTGCTGCCCTGGATTGACGGTTTGCTGGATGCGGGTGAACAGCACTTTGCGGAAACTGGCAAACCTCTGTTTAGCTCACACATGCTGGACCTGTCTGAAGAACCACTGAAAGAGAACATCGAGATCTGCGGCAAATATCTGGAGCGCATGTCCAAGCTGGGCATGACGCTGGAGATCGAGCTGGGCGTCACCGGCGGTGAAGAAGACGGCGTCGACAACAGCGACCGGGATGCATCCCTGCTCTACACCCAGCCCGCGGATGTGGCCTATGCCTATGAGGAACTGAGCAAGATCAGCAACCGTTTCACCATTGCCGCGTCCTTTGGCAATGTGCATGGTGTGTACAAGCCAGGTAATGTCAAACTGACGCCCAAGATTCTGGACAACTCACAAAAGTTTGTTTCTGAAAAGTACAAGGTGCCAGCCAATACCCTGGACTTTGTGTTC
>CAJBVC010000655.1 GCA_903958915.1 uncultured beta proteobacterium | reverse complement strand
TGACCCGGCGTGGACGCATTGGCTGGAACGACGCCGCATTTGGCGCTCTGGTGGCAGCGTTTCCAAACACAGGATTTATGGGTGTACCTCTGCTGGTGGCGTTGATGGGGCCGCGCTCGGCCGGGCCGGCCATTTTGGTGGTGTTGGTTGACATGGTGTTTACGTCTTCGCTGTGCCTTGCGTTGTCCCGTCTCGGGGCTGTGGGCGATCCCGGGAAGTCGGCCGGCCAGACGACTCGAAATGCCCTGCGGGGCGTTGTCGCGAACCCCTTGCCATGGTCGATTCTGTTGGGCGCACTGCTGTCGGCAATGCAATGGAAACTGCCTCAACCGATCGGGCAAACTGTAGGGCTGCTTGCGGACGCTGCCTCGCCGGTGGCACTATTCACCATTGGTGCAGTGTTGGCACGATCCCAGATGCTTGCGCAGGCAGATGCAACGCAGGTCACCGCGTGGCGGGAAGTCCTGCCTGTAGCAGCCATCAAACTGTTCGTTCATCCGGTCGTCGTCTGGCTGGTCGGTGGCGTGGCAGTCCGTTTGGGGGTGCCGATCGATCCTTTTGTACTCACTACATTGGTTTTGCTGGCATCGCTGCCGAGCGCCAGCAATGTGTCGCTCCTGGCCGAACGCTATGGCGCCGACAATGGGCGCATTGCGCGCATCATTCTGGTATCAACAGCTGCGGCGTTCCTCACATTCTCCGGCGCTGTGGCCATCATGACCAGTGTCTAGCAAACAGCATCTTCAGAAGTTGACAGTGTGGTTAGCAACTCGGGCGTTGGCCGGCATGTCGAAAGCGTGTGCAAACCGCTGCAATTCGGAGCATTGTGAGCGCAGCGCCTGTTCAACGCAGACGTGTGCGTACGCGGAATCGGTGCGCAGCCGGGTTGTATCTACCCAGTACCCCTGTCCCGCCATGAGCCATTTGAAGTCGACTTCGATCAGCATGTCATCCTGCAGGTCGAAGTCCATTGGCGTCAGTTTCGTGGCATTCATGGTGCCCTCCAATGCTCCAGAACGATCTTTCGGTCTGGAAAATATAGGCGTCCACCCAGGCATGCATACCTCAAACTGCTGGGTGATTGCCGTCCAATCTGTGGCGTCTTCGCGCTCCGTCCGTGCCGTGGAGGATCTAGGCTACAGTAGGCACCTCATGTGCGCGCACTGTGAGCGCGCCGCCGTTTTTAAGAAACAGAATTTCTGCAACTTTCGCATGAAAACCCTCTGTCACAGAGATGAAGGCAACCTGTCATTTTGACTAAGTCGATGCAAATTCTTGATTGGCCACGTCCCGTCAAAAAGGCACTGGTCATTGCTGTCGATGTCGTGGTGGCATTGTTTGCAACCTGGGTCGCCTATTGCATTCGAATGGAAACGCTGCACCGTCCGGAAGGGCAGGAGTGGATTCATTATTGGGTGGCTGGGGCGCTGGCTCCGATTGTTTTTTCGACGGCAGGGCTTTACCGGGCAGTTTTCCGCTACTTCAGTACCAGGGCCATGCTCCAAACCGTTCGGGCGGTGCTGTGGTACGCCATGGCGCTGGTGGCGTTTCATTGGCTGCAAATATGGCCGAAGTTCCCTTTGACGCTTGGACTGATGCAGCCCATTATCTTTTTGCTGCTATTGGGGGCAGTTCGCATCACCGCACAGTACTGGCTGGTGAACCAAAGGGTCGAACATCGCCCCGCTCCCAGAAGATTGTTGATTTATGGGGCCGGTGAGGCCGGGGTGCAAATGTCTTCTGCCATGGCTGTAACGCGGGCCTTCAAAGTAGTTGGTTTTGTCGACGATGCGCCCCACAAGCGGGGCCAAACCATCAATGGCGCTCCCGTCTTCAGTGCCTCAGCAATCGATGTAGTGGTCAGCGACTTGGCGGTCACCGACGTGCTGCTGGCCATGCCAAGTGTCTCCCGCGTCCGACGCAACCAGATTGTCCAGCGGTTGGGTACCTTGCCTGTGCATACACGCACGGTACCGAGGTTGTCCGAACTCGCTACCGGTCGCGTCACCGTACAGGATTTGCGCGAACTCGATGTGGAGGATCTGTTGGGTAGGGAGCCCGTCGCACCCGATCCGGCCCTCCTGGCCAAACTGCTACATGCGCAAGTGGTGCTGGTGACCGGCGCGGGCGGCACGATTGGCAGCGAGCTGAGCCGTCAAATTCTGCGGGAGCGTCCCCACAAACTGCTCTTGCTCGATCACAGCGAAT
>CAJBVC010000654.1 GCA_903958915.1 uncultured beta proteobacterium | reverse complement strand
TTGCCCAACCAGCCCGAGGTGCACATCCGGCCCAACAAGGCCTCTGAGTACGCCGTGTTTGCCAATGTGCTGTCCTCCTCCAAGCGCAAGGGCCTGACCAAGATGGCCGTTATCGGAAGCGAGCAGTTCGTACAATGAATACTCTGGGGCTGCATCCGGTCTATAAGCCAAAAGACCCCTCGCGACGCTACAAGGGCATTGCCATTGTTATCGTTTTGCACATCATTTTGTTCTACGGCATCGTCACGGGTACCGCCAAGAACGTATTGGCAATAATCAAGAAGCCATTGGAAGCCGTTGTGATTCAGGAGGTGATCATCCCTCCTCCGCCGCCGCCGCCGCCCAAGGAGATCAAGCCTCCTGAACCGATTGCACCGAAATCTGAGGCCCCACCGCCACCGTTTGTGCCGCCGCCTGATATAGCGCCGACCACAACGTCCGCAGTGTCGATTGCATCCACCGCCACGCCGCCACCGACACCAGTGGTAATTGCACCCCCGCCACCGCCCGCGCCCGTTGTGAGAGCGGCACCCGCCAAGCAGGATATCCGTCTGGCGTGCCCGACACAGGTTCCGCCTGAGATGCCGCGCAAAGCGCTGCAGGACGGCACCGAGGGTGTGGTCAAGGCGGAAGCCACTATCAAGGGTGGCGTGGTCACCGAGGTTTCCATTCTCTCGGGTCCGCGCGTGTTTCACGCGGCCGTGCGCGCTGCCATGCTGCAGTACAAGTGTGTGTCAGGAGCTGACGAAACCAAGGCAGTTCAGGAATTCGCGTTCAAGGTGGAGTGATTCCGAGGTCTCCTTGAGACCTGTGCAAACGGCTGCCGGTGCTTTTGGAGAGCTGACATGAACATTTTTGGAAGGATCGGCATGATCCGCGGTGCTGCTTTGGTATTGGGTGCCTTGCTGTTGGCCAGTGGCTGTAGCGAGGTGTCCAACAACCCGCATCCTTCGGGCTCGGAGAAGACCAACACCATCTTTGTTCCCTTTTTTTCGCGCTCTCCCAAGTACCTCGACCCCACCAGTTCATACTCGGGCGATGAGACGCCCTACACCTACCAGGTGTACGAGCCACTGTATGCCTACCATTATCTCAAGCGGCCTTATGAGTTGATTGGGCGCTCAGCCGAATCCGTCGTGGCTCCGCGCTACCTTGACAAAAACGGCAAGCCCTTGCCTGACGATGTCCCTGGCGAGCAAGTGGCCGAATCGGTATACGACATCAAGATTCGTCCTGGAATCCGCTTTGCACCGCATCCGTCGCTGGCGAAGAACGACCGTGGTGAATACCGTTATCACGCCATGAAGCCAGCGGATGTCGTTGATAAATTCAAGATTACCGACTTCAGTGAGACGGGCACACGTGAGTTGACCGCAGATGACTACGTCTACGGCATTCGCCGATTGGCAACACCGCGTATCAAGTCGCCCTCTTTTTCCACGATGGCGGAGTACATCGTTGGCCTGAAAGAATACGGTGACACCATCGCCGCTGCCGACAAGGCATTGCGTAGAGGAATGGCGCCGACCGACCGCGATCTGCCATTTCTGGATTTTCGCAAGTACCAGTTTGAAGGTGCCCAAGCCATTGACAAACACACATTGCGCATTCGGGTCAAGGGCAAATATCCACAGTTCAAATACTGGCTCGCAATGACCTTCTTTGCACCGATACCCTGGGAGGCAGAAGCGTTCTATGCGCAACCGGGGATGGCTGCCAAGAATCTGACCATGAACTATTGGCCGGTCGGAACAGGCCCCTACATGCTGACCGACTTTGTCGAAAACCGCCGCCATGTACTGGAGCGCAACCCCAATTTCCATGGAGAAGCCTACCCCTGCGAAGGAGAGGCGGGCGACAAAGAAAAGGGCTACCTGGACGATTGCGGAAAACCATTGCCCTTTGCCGACAAGGTGGTCTTCGACATCGAAAAGGAAGGTGTGCCGTTGAAGGCGAAGTTCATGCAGGGGTACTACGACTCCCCAGCCATTGAGCGCCTGGACTATGGAACTGACATGATTGTTTCCATGGGTGATTCCAAAGAGAAAGAGCAGGAATTCAAGGACAAAGGTATTCGCTTACCGACCACCATCGAAGCGAATAACTGGTACATCGGGTTCAACTGGCTCGACCCGGTCGTCGGCAAGGGCGATTCGCCTACTGAGATGGAGCGCAATCGCAAACTGCGCCAGGCCCTGTCGATCGCCATCGAATGGGAAGAGCACATCGCCATATTTGAAAAAGGCCAGGGCAAGCCCGCGCAGGGCCCCTTGCCGCCGTCGCTCTTTGGCCATAGGGAGGATGGACCAGCCGCATTCAATCCTGTGGTCTACCGGCGCGATGCCGAAGGCAAGGCAGTGCGTCGTTCGATTGAGGAAGCAAAAAAACTGCTGGCGGAAGCAGGTTACCCGGAGGGTCGCGATGCAAAAACCGGAAAACCCCTGGTCCTCAACTTTGATTACCAGAGTGCCGCGTCTCCAGGAACCAAGGCCCTGCTGGACTGGTACACCCGCCAGTACGCAAAAATCGGGGTTCAGCTGGAAATTCGGGCTACCGACTACAACCGTTTCCAGGACAAAATGAACAAGGGCTCGGTGCAGATTTTCTTCTGGGGCTGGCTGGCCGATTACCCGGACGCCGAGAATTTCCTGTTTATGCTGTACGGACCAAACTCCAAGGCCTTAACCAACGGCAACGGGGAGAACGGCGCTAATTACCAGAACGCTGCTTTTGACAAGGCCTTCGAGAAAATGAAGTTTCTGGATGACGGCCCGGAAAAGCAAAAGCTGATCGACGAGATGATTACCACGGTGCAGCAGGACGCGGTTTGGAGCTTTGGCTACTTTCCCACTTCGGCTGCCGCCTACCACCAGTGGATTCATAACGGCAAACCGACACAGATCATCCGCAACCACATCGGCTACTTGCGGCTTGATCCGGCGGTGCGAGCCCAAAAGATCGCCGAGTGGAACAAACCGATCTGGTGGCCTGTTCCGCTGATTGT
>CAJBVC010000653.1 GCA_903958915.1 uncultured beta proteobacterium | reverse complement strand
CCGATCTGCGTCCTGCACAATGTCTGCCAGTGTGCGGGCGGTCGTGTTTTGCGCAAAGCGCGCCTTCGATTCATCGTACCCACCTGGGCGGCCTTCATAAATCACGCCTTTGGAATCACAGGCAAAGACGTTTTCAACGCGCACGCCCAGCCCCACCATCACGCCCAGGCAAGCCAGCGCCGCCGCACCGGCCCCAGACACTGCAACCTTTACATCCTCAATGCGTTTACCAACAAGCTCCAGCCCATTGATCAGTGCCGCGCTGGAGATGATGGCCGTGCCGTGCTGGTCATCATGAAACACCGGAATGCCCATGCGCTCGCTGAGTTTCTTCTCGATATAAAAGCACTCAGGCGCCTTGATGTCTTCCAGGTTAATGCCGCCCAGTGTGGGCTCCATGGCGGCAATAATCTCGACCAGCTTATCGGGGTCGTTCTCGGCCAGTTCAATGTCAAACACGTCGATGCCGGCAAACTTCTTGAACAGACAGCCCTTGCCCTCCATCACCGGCTTGCCCGCCAGCGGGCCGATGTTGCCCAGGCCCAGCACCGCCGTGCCGTTGGTGATCACACCCACCAGGTTGCCACGCGAGGTGTACTCGGCCGCCAGTGAGGGGTCGGCCTGGATGTCGAGGCACGGATAGGCGACGCCAGGCGAATACGCCAGCGACAAATCACGCTGATTCGACAACGGCTTGGTAGGAGTGACAGAAATTTTGCCGCGTGTCGGCGTGCGGTGGTATTCGCGCGCTGCTTCGCGCAAGGCTTGCTCTGCCGGTGAAAGTTCATTCATGATGTGTGTTCTCCAGTTAATTCGTCATCGTGTCAGCCGAAAGATCTCAATCTCCCAGGCATATTCCCAAATCCCGCGCGGTCTGCAACGTATCGCTGTCCATCGGTACCGCCTTCATCCGCCCGGCCACTTCTTCGAGCGCGATGTAGTTCACGTTGGGGAAGGCCAACGCGACCATGACTCCAGACAATCCCTCATCCAGCGCGCGCACCGCGGCCGCGCCAAAACGCATTGCCGCCAGGCGGTCAAACGCTGTCGGGCTACCGCCACGCAACAAGTGACCCAATACGACCACGCGAGTGTCTTTTCCGGTACGCTCCTGCAGTGCCTTGGCAACCCGCTCACCCATGCCACCCAGTCGCTCGGCATGTCCAATTTCAGCAGGTGCTTGCAGTTCGGTGTGGCCGTCTCGTGGCGCAGCACCCTCGGCCACAACGACCACGGAATACAACTGCCCAGCGGAATCGCGGGCGTGAATCCGGTTAACCACCTTGTCCAGATCAAACGCAATCTCGGGCATCAGGATGGCATGGGCGTTGCCGGCGATACCCGAATGCAAGGCAATCCAGCCAGCATAGCGGCCCATCACCTCCACCACCATCACACGCTGGTGACTCTCGGCCGTGCTGTGCAACCGGTCCAGACATTCGGTGGCAAATGCTACTGCCGTATCAAAACCGAAGGTGGTCATGGTTTTGTCCAGGTCGTTGTCAATCGTCTTGGGCACACCAACGACACGCAAACCCTTCTTGTGCAATGCATCTGCAATAGTCAACGACCCGTCACCCCCGATAGAAACCAGTGCATCGAGTTCCTTCTTGGCAAAGTACTCCAGAATTTCACCCGACCGATCAATTTCGCGCGTTGTGCCATCGGGCATGCGGGTCGGAAAATGCAACGGATTACCCTTGTTGGTGGAGCCAAGCATAGTGCCCCCCAAGTGCCCGATATCGCGCACCTTATCCAGAGTCAGACGGAACACGCCGCCCTCAAGGTAGCGCTCGGGAAACAGTATGCCGTTGAAACCATCGCGAATGCCATAGCACTCCCAGCCCCGGTTGATTGCGGCTAT
>CAJBVC010000652.1 GCA_903958915.1 uncultured beta proteobacterium | reverse complement strand
CGTAGACCTTGTCGACCGCTTCTCCGTACCAGCGCAGGCAGTTTGATGCACTGTTGACATCCACGGCACGCGAGTACTTCACCGGCTTTCCCATGTCCAGGGTTTCTGTCACCGCCAGTTCGTCACCGAACTGCACCAGCAAATCGGCAAAGCGGATCATGATGCGCTTGCGCTGTGCCGGAGGCAGACCGCGCCAGCGCCGGTCTTCAAAGGCGGCGCGCGCCGCCGCTACGGCTGCGTCCACATCGTTGGTGCTGCAGCGTGCCACTTGCGTCAAAACCCGACCATCCACCGGCGAAATGCAGTCAAACAACTGGCCGTCACGTGCTCCGACGCGTTGCCCGTTGATGAGTGCGCGACCATCAAAAGTAGGAATCTGGACTGAAGAAGTAGGTTGCATAGTGAATTCTCGAATCAACAGTGTGACAGCTCGACTGGACCCTTCGAAGAGGAAAAAATCGGACCCACAGAGTCCCTCAAAAGACAAACGGGGCGGCATTGCTGCCGACCCCGCCTGCGCCAGTTGGTAGTGTGAACGCTGGTCGTATCAGAACTTCACGACCATCGACGTTCCCAGCGTCGTTTTCGTCTTTCCAAAACTGCCGGCATCGTTGACAAAGTTGTGTCCCGAAGACTGGTCCAATCGAAGCTCGGTTTTCCACAAAGTCGAGGCATTCAGGAGATAGTTGGTGCCCAGTGAGAAGCGAGTCAGGCTGGCCCCTTTGTTGGCGTCGATGACGGCACCATCGCTATCGAGCTCAGGGCCAAGGCCCGAATCGGTCATGACATCGCCACCAGGATTGTTGAGGTAATTTGCCACATAGGTGCCACCACCGTTCTTGCCGTTCTCCAGGTAATCCGCCCTTGCCAGCAACTGCAGCCGGGGCGTCAGTTTGTATCCCACCAGACCCGAGACTCCTGACCAGCTGGCATCACCACCATTGAAGGCGCCGGCCTTCAGTTGCCCAAAGTTCAAATGCCCGTTGAGCTGCCAATCCCCACGGGAATAGCCTGCGTCCAACGCAATCACGTCAAAACTGCGGGTGGAACTGGCATGCGCGCCAGATAGACCGATGTAGGTGTATTCACTCACGGTCCAATCCAGGCGATAGGCCAGACCGGTGGTGGGTTTGTAAATGCCCGCGGCATCTGTCTCACCCACGCCGTCAATATTTCCAAGCATCCATTTGGCGGTGACATCACCGATTTCGTGTGACATACCCAAGCCTGCATACGTTGCCGGCCCGGCCAGATCAAACAGTGCGTTATGGGTCAGCAGCAGGTTCTGATGGGAAAAGGCGCCCTCATACCCCTGGTAGTCCGGGATCAAGCCGCCCACGATGCGATGGCCATCGCCCAAACCGTAGGACACCGTCGCTTCGTGCACCAAACTGGCAGCGCCAGGGGTCAGGCGCAAGGTCCAATTCACACCTTCTCCATCTTCGGTAGTCTTGGTAATTTCAAGCATCGCAGTGCCGCCGTTGCCATCGCCAGCAGCAAACGTGTTGGCCTTGCCCAGATCATCGGTGAGGTACGAGGCTTCCATCACCCCACTGACTTTCAACCCCTTGAAACCGGACTCTTCCAAGGCCGTTTCAGCCAACTCCTGCTTTTGCTCGATGCGGGTAATTTGTTGCGACACGCTCGGGCCCGCCGGCGCGGCGCCCAGTGCCTCCACTTTTTGTTGCAGAGCTTGAAGCTGCGCCTTCAGAGCCGCAATCTCCTTTTGCAGGTCCGCTGCCGACTGTGCGTGCGCGGCTGCCATGGGCAACACACTGGCCATTGCGACCACGAGTAATTTACGTTGAAAGCTCATTAAATTCTCCTGAATGAAATCGACACAAAACCTACACAAACTCATGCAGCCCGATACGCCGCGG
>CAJBVC010000651.1 GCA_903958915.1 uncultured beta proteobacterium | reverse complement strand
GGAGATCGGCAGCGAGAGCGAGTAACCATTCCATTTCTCGCCCAGGGTGAAACTGCCGGAGACGGTGGGGCGGTCCACGTTGTAGCCCAGGCCCACGCGCAAATCACGCTGCGAGACCTTGGGCGCGTCTTTCATGATGATATTGATAGACCCTGCCACCGCCTGGGCACTCTGGTTGGCCGTTGGCCCCTTGGTTACTTCGATGCGCTCCACCTGCGCCGGGTCCAACTGGTCCAAGGCGAAGCCAGGGGGTGCCGGGTCGCCGTTGATCAGCATCAGGGTGTAGCCCGACCCCAGGCCCCGCATGCGCGGCGCGTTGCCCTGCATGGTGACGCCAGGCAGGCGTTTGAGCACATCGGCCACATTGGTGTCACCATTGCGGTCGAGTTCTTCGCGGCCATAGACCTGCTTGGCGACCTGGGCACGGCGGCGCAAATCGTCACTGGCCTGCTTGCCCGAAATTTCCACCCGCTCGAGCTTGGCACCTGGGGCACGGGGCGTGGCCTCACTGCCGCCAAACTGGGCTTCCTGTGCCAGGGCGGGCGTGGCGCACCACGCCGCCAGCACACCAGCAAGAAACATCGATGAAGTCTGCTTCATACGCCGCAACATTTCTTGTACTTCTTGCCACTGCCGCAGGTGCAGGGGTCATTGCGGCCTGGCGTTTCGACGCGGTGCAGCGTTTCCACCCGCGGCCCAATCGACTTCCACAGCTCGCGCAAGTCGTACACCGCCCACACCGCGTCGGCAAACGCATTCAGGCGCGCAATACTCATGGAGGGCGGTGCGTCATCGCTGAAGGGCGACACTTCGGGTGGGCCGTCATCGTCCTCGGTCAAGGCCACCAGGGCTTGCAGCGATGCGTCCAGCCATTGCGCCGCTTTCTTGTCACGGGGTGCCGTCCACTCCTCGGGCCAGGCCTCCACCGCAAACATGAAGCCCAATGCCCAGACCTGGCCAAACGCTGGCAGGGGTTCGGCTGCCACTTCGGCGCGCTCTTCCTCGGAAAGTTGGGCCACGGTGCCGCGCACGTCCATCACCTCGGGGTGGTAAGCCGCCTCGTCTTCCAGCGACTCAATCGGGGTATCCAACGCGGCCTGCACTTCATTCCAGCGCTGGTGCCAGATATCCATAAAGCGCTGACGCTGCGCCGCATCAGCGAAGGAGCCCTCTGCCGTCACGTCGTCGGCCTCACTGACCGCGAGCAGCACGTCGAAGTATTCCGCAGCGGGAATGGCGCGGCGACAGCACACCAGAGCGGCCATGAAGCCTTCACAAAACTCCCACTGCGGGGTTTCATCGTAGCGCGATCGCATTTCATCGAGGATCGCGTCGATCTCGTCAAAGGCGTCGGGGGCTACCGCAGCGGAGGCGTCCAGCATGGTTGTAGATTCGTTTTCCGTAGACATGGGGGGCGATTGTGCCTCTTTCAGCGCCATGGGACCTTCCACGACTTCGGTTCGCCCACTTTCAGTACGCATTACCGTCGAAGCGTATCCGGAGCAACCCGCTTGAACCCTGCAATTGCACCGAATTGGTGTTACTGCCGGTGCCATGCTTTCCGATTGCACCATGGCAAAGAAATTCCCACAGACCGCAATGCCCCAATCGGTGGCGCGTAACTTGCTTTTAGCTTTGGCGCTACAACGCGCCTCAATGCAGCATCAAGGGCTCGCGTTGGTGAAACCCACTGCAGTGGGTGTGACGGGCATTCCGGAGTCAAGGATCAATGGAGACAGACAACGCATTCGAGTTGGCGGTGCAGCGGCATGATGCGCGCCTGGCCGAACTCGGCCTGTCCATCTGGGTGGGGTCGGAGCCCACATTTACCGAGCGTGAGGCCCAATCACCGGCCTGGTTGCACGCTGCGCTGGGTGATGACAAGGAACTCCGTGCGCGCGATGTCATTTGCGATCTGAGTCGAAAAACGCCGGGGGGCTTGCTACTGCGCAGCGTCGGTCGGCTCTATCCCGGTGAGAAGTTGCCAAGGTGGAACCTGGGGCTACTGCGCCGGCGCGATGGCGACCCCGTGTGGTGTGGCCCCCCGGACCCCATGTTGCATCCAACCTTGGTCACGAGCAGCCCCGTTGAACTATCGAGATTTGCTGCCGCCCTGGCTCAAGCTTTTTCCGCAAAGGCTTTGCCGGTGAAATGCGCCGAAATCGCAACGAAGG
>CAJBVC010000650.1 GCA_903958915.1 uncultured beta proteobacterium | reverse complement strand
TCCACCTTGATCACATGCGCCATATGGGCGTCTTTGACAGCGTGGTAGAAGCGCGCCTTGGTCCCTGAGTCCGACATGGGGCGTCCTTTGGCGCGTTTTCCAGCATCCTGCCCATCAAGCTTGTCGCTGCTTTTCTGGCCCATGGCGACTAACTCTGCAATGGTTTTGTCACGCGCTTGCCTGCGTCTTGTGGCGACCTCAGGGTCATGGGCTACCACCAGGCGGTTGTCCTGCCATTTGGTTTCAGCACACCATGACTGATCGGCGGCATATTCCTTCGTTTGCGCCTGACTCAACCGCTTCAAGTCGTCAGCAAAATCACCATAGCGTG
Source organism: uncultured beta proteobacterium (assembly GCA_903958915.1). Taxonomy (GTDB): domain Bacteria; phylum Pseudomonadota; class Gammaproteobacteria; order Burkholderiales; family Burkholderiaceae_C; genus Allorhodoferax. The sequence goes on along the minus strand of CAJBVC010000650.1, from coordinate 1,236 downwards.
CTGCGGGCACCGCCAGGATGTACTCCAGCGCCACATCACGTCCGTCCTCTTTGAGTTGCGTTTGAAGCTTGGTCAATTCCTCGATGTTGCTGACACTGAGCAATCCCCGGTCGGCCACCAGCACCACGCGCTTGAGTGGGTAACGCTCCAGCAAACCACGGATCATTGGCAGCAGTGTCTTGGCCTCTGCGGTATTACCGGGGTGTACTTCATGGGCGATGGGCAGACCTTCTGCTGTTTGCACCAAAGAGAGCATGAACTGCCGCTCCACCAACCCGGACTTGGCGCGTCCATAGGCGCGGACATCGTCTTGAAGGTCCGTCTGGCCGGTGACCTCTACGGTGGTGAGGTCGTAAAACACCACGGAGAGGTCTTGATCAATCAAGGGGCGCATGAGGGTGGCCAGTCTGTCGCCCAAGGTGTCGCTGTACTCATCGATCACGTCCATGGCGCGCAGCAGGTGTTGGTGTTGTGGCAAGCTCTTGACGACCCCCACCGGCAGGGCGACGGTGTCCAACCAACGCAGTACACCGAGTTTGCTGCCTGGATCGCACAGGCGGTTGAAGACCATGAGGCGCAGACAGCCCAGCACATCGACCTCGGTTTTAGAACGCCGCCAGGCGCTGGCCAAGTCATCAAACCCCAAGGAGCGCCAGAGTTCCGACAATGCCCAAACATCCCCTGCGTGGCGACTATCGGTGAAGCGCAGACCCTCCAACGGGGATGGCACTGATGCAATGCCACGGGCACGTTGCAACGATGCAATCAGGGTGTCAACTTCCCCGCCGTCTTCCAAGCGACCCAAGGTGCAAACGGTGCGCTGGCGTGGTTTGCCGTCCTCATTTCGGAACGACTCCACCAGTTGGGCGTAGCGCCTTTGGCCGGATTGGGTGACTTTGATGAACATGGCGGCAAGTGTACCGCATAACTGATCAAGAAAAACTACATATTATCTCAAACGTGCCACTACAAGCATTTTGAAATCTGAGCACAAAAACTCGTGCAACTCGTTGATTTCATTGACACAGGGACCGCCGATGAGCGCAAAAACCGCTCGAAAGTGTCGAATTTAAGAAGCATTGACCTCACTGAGAACGTTCATCGACATGAAGCGGCTTACGTCGCCACGTTGCCGCTATCGGCTATTTGGGTCCAGTGTTCCGATCGCAGTTAGTAAAAGCCAAGATCACTGCTTTGATCCAAAGAAATAGCAGGTCATTTCCCTGCATATCTCGT
>CAJBVC010000649.1 GCA_903958915.1 uncultured beta proteobacterium | reverse complement strand
TAAGGCATCGCGTCAAAATAAGTTGACTATATTGTAGGAGTGTGTTGTAGTGCGGCTATGCAAGAAGAGGCTGCACTGCTCGCAATCGAATCGAGGTATCGCTCACTCAGTGTGTTGATGGATGAGCGCATGCGTAGGCAATGGGCAGCGGCGGAATCACGGGCGTACGGTTGGGGCGGTGTGCGTGCGGTTGGTAACGTGATCGGAATGTCGCCCAACACCATTCGCAAAGGATTGGAGGAGTTGGCGGATCGCGACGAGAACCCTGACGCACCAGTGGCCTCTGGTTTACGTAGAGCAGGCGCAGGGCGCAAAAAGCACACGGAGTCCGATCCGCAATTGCTACAGGCGCTGGAGAGTCTGGTTGAACCTACAACCCGGGGCGATCCTGAGTCGCCCCTGCGATGGACACTTAAAAGTACGACCCAGTTGGCGCAGGAGTTGACCCGCCAAAAGCATCCCATCAGTCCACGCACAGTGGGGCGCCTGCTCAACGACTTGGAGTACAGCCTACAGGGCAACCGCAAGACACTGGAGGGCAGCGGGCATCCGGATCGCAATGCCCAGTTCGAGTACATCAATGCCAGCGTAAAACGGTTTCAGCAGCGGGGCCAACCAGTGATCTCGGTAGACACCAAGAAGAAGGAGTTGGTGGGCGCGTTCAAAAATGGCGGGCGCGAATGGCAACCCAAGGGAGAACCCGAAAAAGTGAAGGTCCATGACTTCCTGGATGTGGAACTTGGCAAGGCTATTCCGTATGGCGTATACGACGTCAGTGAGGACCAGGGTTGGGTGAGTGTGGGCATTGACCACGACACCGCGCGCTTTGCCGCCGAAGCCATCGTTCGGTGGTGGAAGAAGATGGGCTCCAAGCGCTATGGCGATGCCAAGGAGTTGTTGATAACGGCCGACGGTGGCGGCAGCAACGGTAGTCGATGTCGCCTGTGGAAGGTGGCTTTACAGGAATTAGCGACCAAGCTGGAGATGCCAATCCATGTGCGTCACTTTCCGCCTGGAACGAGCAAGTGGAACAAGATCGAGCACCGTATGTTCTCCCACATTACGCGCAACTGGCGTGGGCGTCCGTTGGTGAGTCACGAAGTCATCATCAACCTCATTGCCAACACCACGACCAAGACCGGTTTGAAAATTCGCGCTGGACTTGACACCGGTCACTATCCCACGGGCATCACCGTTACCGATGAAGAACTGGCCGCGCTGAATCTCAAGCGCGCCAACTTCCATGGCGAATGGAATTACAAGTTGCTTCCGCTTCGCAAGAAATAATAGTCATGTTATTTTGACGCGAGTCCTAAGAGCCAACCTGTACCCTCGTACCCTGGTGGCTCAGTAAATGGCTCTATGGCTTCGTTTGCTGCGTCTGTGGGGATCGCTACAGGCTGGCGCAGGTAGTCCACCAATGCAGCCTTACTGGTGCGGATGAGGTCACGCAGTGCGGGTGTGATACCGCTCGCCGGGACAACTCTTAACCCACCGTCATGGGTCAGGGATACCGACAATCCGGCGCTGCGAAGTTGGTCAACCGTTGATTGAATAGGCAGTGCGGACATTAGAAAACCTCCGCATCGTCATCGCCAACATGTTCAAGATGCTCAACATGCTCAACGTTTGAATGTTGAACACCTTGAGCACCTTGAGCGGGTAAACGCCAATACCATCCGCCCGCGCCCTTTTTCGGTTGCACGTTCAACTTGGTTTGAGCGCGTCGTAAAGTAGCTGCTGATATGCCAGCATTTCTGGCATCGTCCTGCACTGCCTTGACTGGCGCTAGTCCATCGCCGAGCACGTCGCGCAGAAAGTCGCACGCAGCATCTAACGCGCTCTTGTCCGATTGGTCGCCGTTTTCAGGCTCCGCAAGCAACTCCCGCGCTGTACCGTCAACCGATTTGCCCCATGCGATGTAACTGGCAAAGATGCCCGGCAATGGCTCCGACTGAGCAATGTCGTACTGGAACCCGCCGGTATCTGGCCCGATGTTGGATTTGCCGCGAGCGAGAATCCTGCGCTGTTCACCGTCCTCACCGGTAACTTTTGCAGCCACCAACACAACCCGCGCAACGGCTGTAAACGCGATGCTTCCAACAACCCGCGATGCCGGATCGCTACCCTGTCCACCTTTGGAAAAGTGACTGATGCCGATAACGGCTGCACCAATGCGGCTCGCCAAATCCACCAGTGGTTGCAGTGCTCTGCGCACCTCCGTATTCTTGTGGGAGTCACCTGCCACGGCAGATACAACGGGGTCAACCACTAGCAGGCGGATTCCTCCAATCTCTGCCGCCTGTCGTTCCAGCGCCAGCATGTCGCGTGCAGGATCGAAGGACTGAACCTCACCATTAATGCGAGTCCCTTCCACAAAGTAGCAACGGGTTTTATCAGCGCCAGCGGCAAGAAGTCTAGGCAACAATGTATCTGCCGGATCATCTTCGCCACTCCAGATAAGCACGTTGCCAGCATCGCAGCGAGCACCATCCGGCAATCTCCCGCCGATGGTCACTGTTGCCGCTATCGCCAGTGCGATGGTCGTTTTGCCCTGTCCAGGTGCTCCAGCGAGAATGTGCAGCTTTCCAAGTGCGAGCCAATCACGCCAGAGCCACTGAATCGGTGCTGGCTCCAGGTCCGCGCCGTTCTTCAGAATCACACAATCGGGTGGTGTTTCTTGTGCGGCGGTATCAAATGCAGCATCAAACCCGCCTGCAAGTGCAACGTATTTGCTTTGGTCATGCATGGTGCAGTGCCTCCGCAACTCTGGTGATTCGACTGACTGCTTCAAATAGCCTGCTCTTGTCTACCTCCGATATGGCAATGCCTTTGGACAAGTCAGCGCCCATTAGCGCCACGATCTGCACTTCGAAGCTGACAACCTCCAGCATCGTGCGTGCGCTCACGGGTGAAGGTTTGTAGCTGCTTGGTTTGCCATCGTCCGTCCAGGCATTCAATGCTTTAGCTGCGTCAATGAACTCTGCACCAGTGGATTGCATTTCGTAGGCAAGAACATCGCCGCCTTTCTCTCCGCAACTCATGCACATGAAGCCTCCCGACTTCAGATTGATGCGCATGGAATCACTGCCGCCATGAAACTCGCAGCGAGTAGTGCGCCACGGTCCACGGCCCATCAGAGTCAAGCCTGCGGTGTTTTCGTAGTACTCTTGGGGGTCAGGTAGTTGGTCACGATTGAAGCTCATGACAACCCCCTTACAGCGACCGCCATCCATGACGCACATCGCACAAATGTCACCCTGATATGGGCGAAAAGTGCTATCATTCTGGTAGCGTTTTGAGTATGTATCGTGGCGGGCTGACTATGTGGTGTGGTCAGTCCGTTCCTACTTCTGGGCGTGTTTATCCCTGGCGCATTGCCTTGCTTGTGGTGCACCATGATTTATGCACCAGCCTGGGCCGTCATCCATGCGCGTACTTCGCTAACCTTCCAACACGTTACACGCTCGGACAGCTTGATTGGTTTGGGGAATGTTCCTGCCTTCACTTTGCGCCACAGCGTCGGTGCACTGAACGGCAGTGGGGCTGGATGCTCTGGGCGCTTGGGGCTTTGTACCAACTGCGCTTCACGAATGAAGGCGCTGTCTGGCAGTGCGT
>CAJBVC010000648.1 GCA_903958915.1 uncultured beta proteobacterium | reverse complement strand
GTCACCAAATCTTTCATCGGCACGATCGCCGCCTGTCTGGTTCACGAGGGGCTTCTCGATGACACTGTAAGTGTTGCGCACTATGTTCCAGAACTTGAAAGAAGTGCGTTTGGCGATGCCACGGTTCGACAGGTTCTGGACATGACAACTGCATTGCAGTACAGCGAGGTCTACACCGACCCTAATGCTGAAATTTGGGCGCATTCCCGCGCCGGTGGGTTGTTGCCTAGACCTCCCGATTATCAAGGTGTGCAGAGTTTTTATGAGTTTCTTCAGAGCGTAAAGAAGCTGGGCAACCATGACGTAAGCTTCACTTATAAAACCATTAACACCGATGCCCTGGGCTGGATTATTCGGCGCGTCACAGGACAGTCGCTCGCACAACTTTTGTCGCAAAGAATATGGAGCCGTATCGGTGCCGAGCACGATGCGTATATCACGGTTGATACTGAAGGCACAGAGTTTGCCGGCGGCGGCTTGAATACCTGCCTGCGAGATCTCGCACGTTTTGGTGAATTGATGCGCAATGATGGATGGGCCACGGGACAGCAAGTGGTTCCCAAAGCCGTGATTGGCGACATACGCAAAGGTGCGGATCCTCTGAAGTTTGCCCCTGCCGGCTATCACACCCTACCGGGCTGGAGCTACCGTAACATGTGGTGGATATCGCATAACAGCCATGGGGCCTATATGGCCCGTGGTATCCATGGACAGGCAATTTACATTGATCCGATGGCGCAGATGGTCATTGCCCGCTACGCCTCCCACCACATTGCTGGCAACCTGGGCATCGACCCGCATTCGTTACCTGCATATCACGCCATGGCACTGCATTTAATGAAAGACAGTGGGCACTGATCGATTACTCGCTTCAGGCACTGATTTAGGCGGACGCTAGGGTTGCTCTCTGCAGCGACGGATGGCAGGTTCGGGCCACGACCTGAGATTCATCTCTACGACTTGATGGCCGGAAAGCTGAACTTCAAGTCCGCCTCCCAGGTTACGGTCATTCGCGAGCTGGAACTGTGCGCCCAAAGCTGTCTGTCGCGATTGATGGGACAGGCCGTAACGCACAGCAATGTCAAGCCCACCGGACGTGCGAAGCCTACCGGACTCAGCCTCACAAATTTTGAAGTCGAATGTAGGACAGCCAGGGTGCTTGCTGTCGTGTTGGGTTGTCTTGTGCAGATGTTCCACAAACTCGCGTCAAAGGCGGCAAGTGTCCTTTACATGGGTGGCCAAACTTGCAGGCTGGGCACGATGCGGACAAGCCTTCCCTGACTAACGTGCTGCACAGATTCAGTTTGATATTCAGCCAACTTGGCGGGCCATCGTTTGGACGATCGATTCGTATCACGGTGCATGAATCGCATCACCAAATCGGTCAAGACAGGAACTCAAACAAAGCATCCACAGCAAACCAATTTGGCGTTGACGGCCAACTGAATCTCAAATCGTCGCACATAGTACTCTCATATATTGAGAGCCACTGTTATTTATTGACACTATGAAATTGTTTGCTTATAGTTCACGCGAACGCAATTGGACTAAGAATGAACAAGACGGATGCAATGAAACCTCAGAGCCAGAGCGCGGGCACACAAACGATGCTGCGTGGATTTGCTTTGATTGAATTTGTTGCCGGTGGGGCCCGAACGGTAGGGCAGATTTCCGAACATTTGGGCTCGCCCCGGAGTACAACCCATCGCATCTTGCGTGGGTTACTCGCTGCTGGCTATCTGCGACATGTGCGTCCAGACCAGTATTTTCTGGGACCAAAGCTAATCGGATTGGGCGCAGTTGCCCTCGAACAGCTTTCGCTTAACGCGCTTGCTCGTCCACATCTTCAAAAGCTCGCCGACCAAACCAGCGACACCATCCACTTTGGCGTTGTTGTGGGACAGGAAGTTATGTATTTGGACAAGATATCTGGGACACGCGGGCTGGAAATGAGGTCGCGCATCGGGCATCGGATGCCGCTGGCGACAACTGGGATCGGCAAGGCGCTTACGCCGGCATTGCCCCGTGACCAATGGCCAGCCCTGTACGAAGCGGCTCGGCAGACGCACAGAAGCCTACAAGTACCGCCGCCAAATGTCCTGGGATTTGACGCCTTCCAACTAGCCATCCTAGAGGGAGAAGAACGTGGATACGTCTTTGACCTAGAGGAAAACGAGCCGAGCATCCGTTGCGTAGCTTCGGCAGTTCGAGATGCAACAGGTGGCGTGATTGCAGGGGTCAGCGTAGCAAGCACCTTACCCTATATGCCACTAGAAAGGCTTGAGCAGTTGGGGCCGCTGGTCCGTGCGACTGCTGAGGCGATTTCACGAGAGCTGGGATGGACGGGGGAAAGATGACCGTAACGACCACCCTGCATTTTGATATCGAAGCACCTGCGCTACTCGCCCTAGATTGGGGAACCAGTAGTCTGCGAGCGTTCCTAATAGACAAGCGTGGCGAGGTGGCCATCCACCGCGAGGCTGCGTGGGGAATTCAGCAATTGCCAAGCCCGCCAGCCAACGGCGGCTTCGATCTCGCCTTTGAATTGATTGCAGGCGATTGGATAGCGCGCTGGCCACTCTTGCCCGTAATTGCCTGCGGCATGGTTGGCAGCGCACAAGGATGGTGTGAAGCCCCCTACGTGTCATGCCCTGCGGACTTGGCTTCACTTTCGAGCCGCTTGGTACACGTCAGGAGTCGCCTGGGTATCGATGTCCATATTGCGCCGGGGCTTCTTTTGCCACGTCGCCGCAAGAACGTGGGCGCGGACATTCTTCCCGATGTCATGCGCGGTGAGGAAGTCCAGATCCTCGGCGCCTTGTACCTCCACCACGAATTGGCCGAGCGAGTTTGCCTAGTGCTGCCAGGAACCCATTCGAAGTGGGCATGGGTAGAGGCGGGCTCAGTGATGCATTTCATGACCAGCATGGCGGGAGAACTATTTTCCGTGTTGCGCCAGCATTCAATTCTGGGGCGCCTGATGCCAGCCGCCCTGACCCCGTCCATCAATCTACCAGCGTTTGAACAAGGTGTGGAGCTTGGCTATAAGGCCGCGCCGGGCAAACTCATCACATTGCTTTTCAGCGTTCGTTCGATGGAACTCACGGGTGAACTGCCTTCCGATGCGTTGCCTGACTATCTGTCTGGTCTATTGATTGGCACTGAGTTGGCCGCGGCCTTACGTGGTCCGGACGTGTTACAGGACTCTCCGTTGGCTTTGATCGGATCGCCCGTGCTAACCCAGCGCTATGGGCATGCACTGGCGGCTGTAGGCCATGCCTCAAATGTTGTGCTTGACAACACCGCACCGCAGGGACTTTGGCAAATCGCCTTGGCTTCGGGCTTGGTTCCTCAACCGGAGACGACTCATGTTGCCTGAACTCTTTAGGCACTGCCTTCAGCGGTTGCCGCTGATTGCCATTTTGCGTGGCGTCACGGGAGACGAAGTCGTTGAGTTGGGAGCAATGCTGCTGGAATGCGGTTTCCGTGTGATTGAAGTCCCGCTGAATTCACCCAAGCCCTTGCATAGCATCCAACGCTTGCGCGAAAGCCTACCCGTGGACTGCATCGTCGGCGCAGGTACCGTACTGTCCGTAACGCAGGTGCGCGAAGTCGCCAGCGCGGGAGGGCAAATCATCGTGATGCCGCACTCAGACCCAGGTGTCATTCGCGCCGCCAAGGACATCGGTCTGATATGCGCCCCCGGTGTGGTGACACCTACTGAAGCGTTCGCTGCGCTTGCAGCAGGCGCGGATGCGCTCAAGTTCTTCCCAGCGGAACTGGTCAGCCCTGCCGCTCTGGCAGCGATGCGTTCGGTGCTTCTGCCCAGCACTTTGATGCTGCCGGTGGGCGGAATCACCCCGGAAAGTATGCAGGCCTACTGCAAGGCCGGCGCCAGTGGATTTGGCCTGGGCTCTGCTTTGTACCGTCCCGGCCAGACCCTTGATCAAACGGCAGCCAACGCACGGCGTTTCGTTCAAGCATGGAATTTGCTCGCTGCGTGAAGTGTCGTACCCCATCAAAGAAAGCGCATCATGACAAGCCACTCCGGTAAAAAACTTCGCAGCCAGGCCTGGTTCGGCAAAGCTGATAAAGATGGTTTCATTCACCGCAGTTGGATGAAAAATCAGGGTTTTCCACATCACCTGTTTGACGGTAGACCGGTCATTGGCATATGCAACACATGGTCCGAGTTGACCCCGTGCAACTCTCACTTCCGTGAGCTTGCCGAATTTGTGAAGCGGGGCGTGTATGAGGCGGGTGGCTTCCCCGTCGAGTTTCCCGTGATGTCACTAGGCGAATCCAATCTACGTCCGACTGCAATGCTGTTCCGCAATCTCGCTTCGATGGATGTAGAGGAGTCCATACGTGGTAATCCGATAGATGGCGTCGTGCTTCTGATGGGCTGCGACAAAACGACTCCCGCACTCCTAATGGGAGCGGCCAGCTGCAATTTGCCAACGATTGGCATATCCGGCGGCCCGATGTTGAACGGTCACCACAAAGACAAGGTCATCGGTTCAGGCACGGGTGTTTGGCAAATGTCGGAAGCCGTGCGGGCAGGAAAAATTAGTATGGAGGAATTCATCGATGCCGAATCTGGCATGAACCGTTCGCGTGGTCATTGCATGACAATGGGCACTGCCTCAACCATGGCCTCAATGGTCGAGGCGCTCGGCATGTCTCTGCCACACAACGCGGCAATACCTGCGGTGGACGCGCGCCGACATGTGCTTGCGCACATGTCAGGCAGACGGATTGTGGAAATGGTCAAAGAAGACCTGACCATGCAGAAGATCCTGACGCGTAAAGCATTCGAAAATGCGATTCGTGTGAATGCGGCGATCGGCGGCTCCACGAATGCTGTCGTGCATCTGCTCGCGATTGCCGGGCGCATCGGGGTTCATCTTACGCTTGAAGACTGGGACGCCATCGGCTCCGATACACCTTGCCTAGTCAATCTGCAGCCATCCGGCCAATACCTGATGGAAGACTTTTACTACGCCGGTGGGCTGCCAGCCGTGATCCGTGAACTGGATCAACTGATCCACCGAGATGCCATGACTGTGAATGGGTCAACCATTGGCGTCAACAATGCCGAAGCCGAGTGCTATGACCGCAAAGTGATCATGCCGCTGAGCGCACCGTTCAAAGACAAAGCGGGCATCGTGGTACTAAAAGGCAATCTGGCACCGAACGGCGCGATTATCAAACCGTCGGCATCGACGCCATCGCTGTTGGTGCACCGTGGCCGTGCCGTGGTGTTCGAAAGCATCGAGGATCTGCATGCCCGCATCAACGACGAACAACTCGATATCGATGAAAGCTGCGTGATGGTGCTCAAAGGCGCGGGTCCCAAAGGCTACCCCGGTTTTGCCGAGGTCGGCAATATGCCCCTTCCCCCTAAAGTGTTGCGCAAAGGTATCTCCGACATGGTCCGCATCTCCGACGGGCGCATGAGTGGTACGGCATACGGCACGGTTGTGTTGCACGTTTCTCCGGAGGCCGCGATAGGCGGGCCACTGGCGCTGGTGCAAAGCGGCGACATGATTGAACTCGACGTGCCGGGTCGCCGTTTGCATCTTGACATCAGCGACGCGGAACTGGCACGGCGACGTGCGCTATGGGTAGCGCCCCATTTGCCGCTGCGCGGTTGGTACAAGATTTATGTCGACGGCGTGCAGCAGGCGCATCTAGGCGCCGACCTGGACGTCCTGGTGGGGTCAAGCGGGGCCGCCGTGCCGCGCGATTCGCACTAAGTACCCAACCGACCGAAGAGATCATCATGCTCGGTATCTGGCCCATCTTGTATGCCTACTTCAACGCCACCGGAGAACTCGATCGGGAATCCATGCGACAGCAGATACAGGTTGCGTTGCGAGCAGGTGCTCCCGGGATCGCGATTCTTGGCCTAGCAACGGAGGTCAACAAACTTTCTAACGAAGAGAAGCACAAGCTCATCGACTGGTTGGCGCAGGACCTGGGCCGAGCAGCGCCAATGGCGGTGACGCTCAGCGGACTCACAGTTGCCGAGCAGTTGGACCTGGCCCGGGTGGCCATAGACGCCCAGGCAAGCTACCTCATCCTTCAACCACCGGTTCGCCCGGGAAGCACGATAGCCGAGCCCGAGCTTGAAGCCTTCTTTGCACAAGTGCTCGATGGACTGAGAGCGCTGGACCCGGGGATACCGGTGGGAATCCAGAATGCGCCGGAGTTTCTTGGTGTCGGCTTGAACGCCGATGCCTTGGCGCGCTTGCGCGCGTGCTGCCCCAACCTTCGTTTCATGAAGGGCGAAGCCCCCGCTGTGATCATTGAGCGTACGGTGCATCAGGTCGGGTCCGGGTTCCCGGTGCTTAACGGCCGCGGCGGCATGGAGTTGCTGGACAACCTGCGCGCTGGTTGCACCGGCATGATCGTGGCACCAGATTGCGCAATGGAACAGCAGCACATTGCGAAACTGTACTCAGACGGCGCCATCGAGGAAGCGGAAGCTCAATATGCCCGCATTCTGCCCACTGTGGTCTTTGTGATGCAGTCGCTGGAAACCCTGGTTGTATATGGAAAAAGGATTGCCGCCTGGCGCTCTGGCATGGACGTACAGCACGACCGCCGCTGCACCCTGGCACCGACCCCGTTTGGCCTTGCCACTGCCCGACGGTTTGCCGAGCAGCTCGGTCCTTTGCCGGGCTGTTCTATGTACACGACATCAACCTATTGACACAAGGAGACACGCCCCTCATACACAGACCACCATGACCCCCCCCGAAATAGCCGGCCATTCCTTTCTGAATGCCCACGAAAACCAATTTCAATTATGGAGATGAATATGCAAAAGAAACACTTAGCCAAAGTCCAGGCCCTTGCTGCGAGTGCTATTGGCGCGGCGCTACTTATGTTTGGTGGCACCGCAATGGCAGCCTGGCCAGAAAAGCCTGTCACGATCATTGTTCCTGCGGGTGCGGGTGGTGGCACCGACGCGACAGCTCGCATGATTTCAAGCAGGCTCGAGCAAAAATTCAAGCAGCCTTTCAATGTCGTGAACATGGGCGAAGGGGGTGGCGTTGTCGGAATTACCAAGTTCGCCACTGCGCGTCCGGACGGTTATACCCTTGGCGTTTTGTTCAACTACGCACACTACAAGGAGATGGGTCAGACCACATTGTCTTTAAAGAATCTGACGCCGATTGCGCAATACAACTTTGATCCGGGTTCTCTGACTGTTAGCGTTGGGAGCCCCTATAAAGATGCCAAACAGTTAATTCAGGCCCTTAAGGACAATCCAAACAAATTCAACATATCGTGTGGTGGCGGATGCGGGGGGTCATGGCCGCTGGCGTTTGCCGGATTGATGGCGGCACAAGGTGTAGCGGTTGACAAGTTGCAAATGATTCCGGCCCAAGGTGCCGCTGCTGGAATGCTCGATCTGGCCTCAGGAACGATTGATATCGTTCCGTGCTCCCTGCCCGAAACCGCTGCCATGACCAGCGCCGGAAAGACCAAATCGCTGCTGGTAATGGCTTCATCAAGGGTTCCAAGTTTTCCGGACGTGCCAACTACCAAAGAGGCTCTGGGCGTGGAATTTCTTGCAGGCGCATGGCGCGGCGTGGTGGGACCGGCCGGTCTTCCCGACGACATAACGGCGAGCCTGGAAAAAGCGTTGAAGGAAATTGTCGAAGACCCAGCATTTGTCAAATCGATGTCAGAACGCGGTTTCGGTATTCAGTGGCGTTCGCATGTGCAATTCACCGATTTTATGAAAGCACAAGAGGTTGAAGTTGCGAAACTGATCGGTGCATTGGGTCTCGCGAAAAAATAGAGAACCGAGCTATGCGCATCAACAATATCCTGATCGGCATTGCCGCAGTATTTCTTGGTCTGTTCGTATTCGCCACCGGGTACCGAATGCCGGCGCTCCCACATTTGCGTTTCGGCCCCGGTTTCTTTCCTTGCCTGATTGGGATCGGTCTGGCCCTGACAGGGATCGGTTTGATCGCCCAACGAATCCTGGCGCCCGGCCCGCGCGGGCCCTGGTTAGACGCGGAACCTGAGTTGCGAACCACCAAGGCCATGGTTGGTCTATTGTTGATGCTGGGCGGCGTTGTCCTTTATATCCTTGTATCGGACGACGTCGGTTTTCTCCTTAGCGCCGGATTGATTCTGTGGATCAACCTGTGGTGGTTTTGGCAGCGACCGCTAGCTGCCATCTTCCTCAGCGTCGGTACTGTTCTGTTCATCCAGTTGTTTTTCGGTTCCTTCATGCTCGTGCCCTTGCCCATGGGTTTGCTTGAATCAATCCAAGGAGTCTTCACGTGGAAACAATAGTGGCTGGTCTGGGCCTGCTCTTTCAGCTTGAGGTGCTTGTCCCTATGTTGCTTGCCTCGATCTTCGGGCTTGCAGTCGGCGCAATTCCAGGTCTTACTGCGTCAATGGCAGTTTCGATGCTGGTGCCGCTGACCTTCTTCATGAGCCCATTGGTAGCTATATCAACGATTGTCGCGGTCAGTGCAATGGCCATTACTTCGGGTGACATACCGGCAGCGTTAATCAGGATTCCTGGCACGCCTGCCTCAGCGGCGTATGTGGAAGACAGTTATCTCATGACGCAAAAAGGACAGGCGGGTCTGGTTCTGGGAACGTCTTTGGTAACTTCGGCGATCGGTGGCATTTTTGGCACCTTGTGTCTGATATTTTTTGCACCCGCGTTGGCCAACTTCGCGCTCAATTTTAGTGCTTACGAGTTCTTCTGGCTGTGTCTTTTGGGCTTGTCTTGCGCGCTCCTAGTTTCCAATTCGCCTCTATTGAAAGGTGTCCTGTCATTGATGCTCGGTTTGCTTCTTGCCATGGTGGGCTTGGACCCTGTGGCCGGACAGGCACGGTTTACCTTTGATTCCGTTGAAATGCTAGGTGGACTAGGTCTGGTACCTGTACTCGTCGGCATGTTTGCGCTGCCGGAACTGATGCGCTACGCCATTAAACCGGTTCCGCGCCTAATCGACCACGTGACGGCTAAAACCGGCTCGATTTTCCGCGGTCTGTTCAAAGCTCTGTGGCCATACAAAGGCGGCATCATGCAAGGCAACGTAGTCGGGATGCTGATCGGTGCTCTGCCAGGAGCCGGCTCCGATGTTGCGGCCTATGTGTCGTTCGCAATTTCCAAGAAATTCTCCAAGACGCCGGAACTGTATGGCACAGGCCACCTTGAAGGTGTAGCCGCAGCGGGCGCAGCAAACAACTCCGCAGTCGGTGGCTCTTGGATTCCCGCCATGGTGTTTGGTATTCCAGGAGACTCGCTTTCGGCAATAGTTATCGGTGTTCTGTTGATGAAAGGCATAACCCCGGGGCCGACAATTTTCACGAAGCAACCGGAATTGACAACCGCTATTTTGCTGTCGTTCATCCTTGCAAACATCATGCTGATCCCACTCGGGTGGGTGGCCATCAAATACAGCAGGCGTTTGCTGACCATGCACCGAGGCGTCCTGATGCCACTGATTCTGGTGGTTTGCATGATTGGGGCTTTTGCTATTACCAACTCCGTTTTTGCCATTTCGGTCATGCTGGGTGCTGGCTTGCTGGGTTACTTTATGGAGGAGAACGACATCCCAACCTCGCCCGCGATTCTGGCTTTTGTACTTTGTCCGATGGTTGAGGCCAACTTTCTTAATGGCATGCTAATCGGGCGGGGTGACTTTTCGCAGTTCTTCTCACGTCCGATTGCAGCAACGCTCGGCGTGATCGTCTGCACCCTGTGGCTCTGGCCAATCTTCAGTGGCTTGTATCGAAGATATAGATGACATCGGCCGATTGATTCCCGCACACCGGAGTTGCCATCATGAAAACCATCAGATCGAGGCCTTCCACATCCGGCCGCGCCGGCTCTGTCTTAAAGTCCAAACCGACGCGGGGATCTTCCGCGGGGGTGAATCGGTGCTCGAGTTCGTTGCCCGCACGGTCGATACCGCCGTCCACGAATTCGGCGGCATCCTCATCGGTGAGGAAACGACGCGCATTGATCATCGCTGGCAGCTGCGCTACCGCGGTGGCTTCTAGCGGGGCGGGCCTATCGTGACTTCGACGCCTTCTGGCATTTAGCTGACGCTGTGGGATATCAGGGCAAGGCGGCGGAATGCCGGTGTACGACCTTCTCGGCGGCCGTGTTCGCGACCGGATCCACCTCTGCGGTTAGCTCAACATCGTCGAAACCAGCGAACATGTCTCAGATGTGGCGAATGGTGATAGTAAATACAAAAACAGCGATGCAATAGTTTATTCAAGATCAAATCATGAAGCCTAAAGTTCTTATCACCAATTACGTTCCAGACGACCACATTGAGCCACTTCTCGGATTGGCGGAAATCATTAAGGGCCCTTCAGGTGGGCCGATGTGCACACGCGAGGCGGTCATGGCCCTCGCACCTGAACTTTTCGGCATCATTAACCAGCACGAACTGACGGTGAATCGGGAACTCCTTGCCGCTGCACCTAAATTGCGCATAGTGGCGAATGTCGCCATTGGTTACAACAACATGGATCTGGCCGCACTTGATGAGGCGGGCATTTGGGGCAGCAACTGCCCAGGCGCCTTCAGTGAGTCAACCGCCGATCACACCATGGCGCTACTCCTCGCGCTAGCCCGCCGTGTTCCCGAGGCCGACCTATATGTTCGCTCTGGTCAATGGGCGAGGGACGGCTTTCAGCCGGGTTCGTGGGATGGCACTCTGCTCCATGAGAAAACCATTGGCATTGTTGGCTTCGGTGAAATCGGACGTGCAGTTGCTAAGCGCGCCGAGGCCTTCGGAATGAACGTTATTTTTCATAGCAACCGCGGTCAGGATGATCCACGCTATCACACACTTGAGGCCTTGCTTTCCGTTTCAGATGTTGTCAGTTTGCATGTACCACTTGTGCCAACCACACGTCACCTACTTAGTGAAGAGCGAATCGCGCTTATGAAGCATGGCGCGATTGTGCTCAACATGGCACGCGGCCCGGTGGTGGATGAAAATGCCCTCGCCGCCGCACTGACCTCTGGACATCTCCGTGGTGCCGGGATGGATGTTGCCGAGTACGAACCACAAATCCATCCTGTTCTCCGCGAACAAAGGAGTGTTGTCTTCACTCCTCATATCGGTGGCGGAACGTTTGAAAGCCGCAGATCTGCGCGCTTGATCTGTGCCCGCAATGTTGCTGAAGTTATCGAGGGTCGCCCTCCAATAAATCCGATCAATCAGCCAGCTAGCCACAAGATTTGACTTTAGAGATTTATGCAAAAACCCCAAGTTCTATTGATGGCCGCAGTGCCTCACATGCTCATTGAGCGCCTCGAAAAAAGCTATCAGTTGCACCGCTTCATCCCGGGTCAGAACCAAGAGGCTCTAGCTTTCGTTGCCCCCGATATTCAGGCCATCGTTGCCAATGGTGAGTCACGTGTCACGGCGGATTTTCTTGCTCGTTTTCCGGCCGTCAGGATCCTGGCTGTTTTTGGTGTTGGCTACGACGGTGTGGATGTAGGAGCAGCCCGCGCCCAAGGTATTTCGGTCACCCACACGCCAGACGTCTTGACGGACGACGTTGCCGACCTGGCGATCGCCTTGATGTTATCTGCAGCGCGGGCGGTGCCGGCTGCGGACCGCTTTGTCCGTGCCGGGAAATGGCTGGAGGGCGGCTTTCCCCTTTCACGCAAAGTTAGCGGGTCCCGTCTGGGAATTGTTGGCTTGGGGCGAATCGGCTTGGCGATTGCGCAACGAGCCGCAGGGTTCCAGATGGAGACTTCCTATTGGGCACGCCAGCCCAAACCATTGGTGCCTTATGCCTACTATCCGTCCCTGCAAGCCTTGGCGTCTTCTGTAGACATCCTGATTGTGAGCACGGTTGGAGGTCAGCCGACGCGCGGCCTGGTCAATGCTGAGGTACTGGATGCCCTTGGGCCGCACGGAATCCTTGTCAATGTGGCGCGCGGGTCTGTAGTAGACGAAAAGGCACTTGTGCGCGCACTAATGAACAAGAATATTGCTGGAGCTGGGCTTGATGTATTTACGGATGAGCCAAGGGTTTCAGAGGATCTCCTTGGCATGGACAATGTGGTTTTGACACCCCACATAGCAAGCGCCACATTGGAAACACGAATTGCAATGAGTGATATGGTGATGCAGAATCTTGCAGCGCATTTCGAAGGAAAACCACTTATCTCTCAGGTCCCATATGAATAGTCATGTGTCTGAAAACACAAAGTCGCGGCTTAAGAAGGGCCTCACTTTGGTGCAACCAATTGCCCCCTACGTATCCTCCTTCAAGTCGGATCAGTTCGGTTAGAGTGTCCGGGTTGGATATATATGATGCCAGCCTCTTGGAAGAGTAGAAGCGCGCATCTGTGAACCGAGCTAGCAAAGTTCAATGGCTGCTGTGGCGTACTGACCGGCAGACCAGTGCCCGAATTGACAGCATCCTGGCAACCGGATGACGGTGGATCTAAGTTGTTGTGGCTTGCAGACAACCGCGTCGCCATCACCGAGGTCGACGCGCTACCCATGCCGCCGGGCCGGCTAAACAAACAGGTTTCAATACGGCCGGACTTGAAGCAGTCCGTTGAAGTCACCCGTCCAAAATTTGCCCAATTTTCCCTTGAGTGGCTCTATGGGACTGCAAGCGTTCCCTTACTGGCAGGGCGAATTGACCAATTCGATTAAGTCCCATTGATTTCCGTAGAGGTCTGCAAAGACAGCCACTGTGCCGTAAGGCTCCTGAACCTTGCCTCGAACAAACTTGACGCCACGGCTCTGATAAACCGCGTAGTCACGTTCAAT
>CAJBVC010000647.1 GCA_903958915.1 uncultured beta proteobacterium | reverse complement strand
CCGGGACTGGCGGTCATACTGGTCGGTGAAGACCCTGCCAGCGCGGTCTACGTGCGCAACAAGGTCAAGGCGTGTGGCGACACCGGCGTGCACTCGGTGTTTGAAAAATACGAGGCCACCTTGACCGAACGCGCGCTGCTCGATCGCATTGCCGCACTCAACGCCGACCCGACCATCCATGGCATCCTGGTACAGATGCCCTTGCCCAAACACATCAATCCACACAAGGTCATTGAGGCCATCGCGGTGTCCAAAGACGTCGATGGGTATGCAACGCTGAGCGCCGGGGAATTGATGACCGGCCAAAGCGGTTTTCGCCCATGCACACCCTACGGCTGCATGAAGCTGATCGAGAGCACAGGGTTTGATCTTCGTGGCAAGCACGCTGTCGTGATAGGGCGCAGCAACACGGTGGGCAAGCCGATGGCACTGCTGCTGTTGCAGGCCAACGCGACCGTCACGGTGTGTCACAGCGCCACCAGGGATATCGGCTACCACACCCGGCAAGCCGATGTGGTGGTGGCGGCGGTTGGCAAGCGCAATGTACTGACCGCCGACATGGTCAAGCCCGGTGCCATCGTGATTGATGTGGGCATGAACCGCAATGACGAAGGCAAGCTGTGTGGCGACGTTGACTTTGCCGGCATCCGTCACCTCACCAGCTTCATTACGCCCGTGCCAGGCGGTGTTGGCCCGATGACGATCACCATGCTGCTGGTCAATACGATCGAGTCCGCGCAGCGCTGCGCCGCGGCCAATGCAGGAGCAGCCGCATGAGCACGTCCGTGAATCCGTTGCTGTCGACCGCAGCCCTGCCGCTGTTTGACCAGATATTGCCCGGGCACGTAGCCAGCGCCATGGAAGTGCTGCTGGCACAAGGCAATGCCGCGTTGGAAACGGTGACCTCCCCCGAGTTTCCGGCCCAATGGACTGCCATTGCCACGACGCTGGACACCGCCACCGAACGCCTTGCAGTGGCCTGGGGATCGGTCAACCACCTCAATGCCGTGGTCGACACCCCGGAGCTACGTGCCGCGTACAACGCCGCATTGCCGCTGGTCACCGAGTTCTGGACGCGCCTTGGCGCCGATGCACGCCTGTATGCCAAGTACAAGGCGATCGATACGGCCAGTCTCAACCCGGAGCAACACCAGGCCCACAAGAATGCGATACGCGATTTCGTACTGGGTGGAGCCGATCTGGTGGGCGCAGAACGCGAACGGCACGCACAGATTCAGGAGCAGCTCGCCGAACTCAGCCAGAAGTTCAGTGAGAACGCGTTGGACGCGACCGATGCATTTGCCTACTTTGCCAGTGAGTCGGAGGTCGCAGGCATCCCCGCCGATGTAGTGCAGGCAGCGCGCAACGCAGCACAGCAAGACAACCGGGAAGGCTACAAACTCACGCTCAAGATGCCCTGCTACCTGCCGGTGATGCAATATGCACACAACAGTGCGTTGCGCGCTACGCTGTACCGTGCTTTCGTCACCCGGGCCTCCGACCAGGCAGAACCTGATGCCCGCAAGTTCGACAACTCGCAATGCATGCGCGACATTCTCGCCCTGCGTAAGGAAGAGGCGCAGCTGCTTGGCTTTACCAACTACGGCGGCTTGTCGGTGGCGCCCAAAATGGCCGATTCACCCGAAACCGTGATTCGCTTCCTGCGCGATCTCGCCAGCAAGGCACGCCCGTTTGCATTGCAAGACCTGTCCGACCTGAAAGAATTTGCGCGCGAGCACCTCGCCTTGAACGACCCGCAGCCGTGGGACTGGGCCTACATCGGTGAGAAGCTCAAGGAAGCACGTTTCGCGTTCAGTGAGCAGGAGGTCAAGCAGTACTTCACCCTCCCCAATGTG
>CAJBVC010000646.1 GCA_903958915.1 uncultured beta proteobacterium | reverse complement strand
CGACTGCAGTGTGGTCGCGAATTCGACCAAAGGGATGCCCCTAATCGACCATCAACAGACAGCCATTTTTGTTTTCGATAGCGGTCGTAGACTTGGCGTAAAAATCAGCAGCAGTCATTCAACGAGCGGAATCGAGACTTTCCGCTGTCAGGCTCTTGCGCAGCGTAGAACTAAACCGCTATCCGCGGTGGTAGGTCCTCACAGGCCACCATCGCGGTTTTATTTGATGTGGTGCTTGCACGCGCGGGCATAGAGGTGAAGCCTTGGAGGTGGGGAATTTCCCCCGCTTTCAAGGAGAATTGTTATGACACCCCTACGTCAACGCATGGCGGACGCCATGCTGCAACGCGGTTTTTCGGCAAGTACGCGCAGGAACTACGTCAGGGCCATTTACTGCATGGCCAAATATTACCGACGCGACCCTGGCGGATACAGCGCCGC
The DNA here is from genome assembly GCA_903958915.1 of uncultured beta proteobacterium. Lineage (GTDB taxonomy): Bacteria > Pseudomonadota > Gammaproteobacteria > Burkholderiales > Burkholderiaceae_C > Allorhodoferax. The sequence continues at coordinate 2,414 of CAJBVC010000646.1, read as the reverse complement.
TGAGGTGCAGGCGTATTTGCTGCACATGGTCAAGGACCGACACGTGAGCTTCAGCAGCATGAACCAGACAGCGTGCGCGGCCCGGTTTCTGTATGAGACTGTGCTGGGCCACGACCGCGAAGAGTTTCACATTCCGATGGCCAAGGTTCCCGCGACACAACCGGAGTTGCTCTCGCGTGAGGAGATCGCGCGCGTGTTTGCAGCCTGCACCAATCCGGTATACCGAATGATCCTGCAGACGATCTACGCCACAGGACTGCGTGTGTTTGAGGCCTGCGCGCTGCGGGTGCGAGACATAGACAGTGCGGCTGACCGCATGTGTATTCGGGTCGAGAGTGGCAAGGGAGCAAAGACCCGCTACACCTTGCTTTCGCCCACCCTGCTGGAGCTTTTACGAGCCTACGTACGCAAGACCAAATCGCGGGACTGGCTCTTTTGCGCGCGTGGCGGCAGACGACCTTTGAGCGTCAAGTCCGCCCAACGCGCCTACTGGGGTTCCCGTGATGGTGCCGGCATTATCAAGCGCGGCGGCGTTCATACGCTGCGCCACGCCTTTGCCACCCACTTGCTCGAAGGCGGTGTTGATCTGGTCACGATCCAGCGGCTGATGGGACACGGCAACATCGGCACCACTTCGCGCTACATGCACCTCATCAGCCCGCAGTTTCGCCCGCCCAAGGGCGTCGATCCCCTGGACTTGCTCGCCGGCCTACCCAGTCTGTAGCCACCCGGCACATCAGTCATGGCCGCCCTGGCCGATGCGCTGCGCCAGTTTGGCGCGGCGTATCTGGCAACGCACGCATTAAGCACCCCGCAGGCCAAAGCCTGGCGGGCAATTGTTGCCTGTCGCAGCGCCGCGCTGGGTGGGCAGCAGTTGGCCTGCGATACCTGCGGTCACAGCCACTGGCAATACCATTCCTGCCGGCATAGGTGCTGCCCGCAATGCGGCACACGGGCCAAAGACGCCTGGCTGCAAGGACGACTGAGCGAGGTATTGGCGGTGCCGTACGCGCACCTGGTGTTCACGTTGCCACACAGCCTGAACGGTTTGTACGGTATGCACCCGCGCTGGGTCATTGACACGCTGTTTGCCAGCGCAGCACTGACTTTGACGCAGTTTGCCGCCAACCAGAAGTGGATGGGCAGTGCAGACGGCACCCCAGCTTTCAGCCTGGTGCTGCATACATGGACCCAGGACTTGCAGCGCCACATCCACGTCCACGCAGTGATGGCATGTGGGGTGCTGGACAAGGATGGGCAATGGGCGGCGCCAACACGCAAACCCAACTTCCTGTTTCCGGTGCACGCACTCTCCAAGGTGTTTCGGGGCAAGTTCATGGCGGCGCTGGTCGGCGCACACAGCAACGGCAATATTGAACACGACCCGCAGGGGGACGCCCCCGCCTGGCAGCAGCGACAAAAGCAACTCTACAAACACGAATGGGTGGTGTATGCGAAAACCCCGATGGGCGGGCCAGCCCAGGTGCTGGAGTATTTGAGCCGCTACACGCACCGTACGGCCATCAGCAACGAGCGCATTCGCTGTGTCGGCCAAAGCGAGGTGGCGTTCAAGGTGCGCGCTGACGACCAGGGCGGCAAACGCATGGTGAGGCTGGCGGGGGTTGAGTTTGTGCGCCGCTTCATGCTGCACGTCTTGCCCACCGGTGTCAAACGTATTCGCCACTACGGGGTGCTGGCCTCGGCCTGCAAGGCCGTAAAACTCGACGCCGCACGTTTGGCTTTGCAGATGCCTGCGATCAACCCCCAGGCAGTGGAGTCGGCCCAAGCCTTCATGGCGCGCGTTCTCAAATTGGATGTATCGCAGTGTCCGTGCTGCAAGACGGGGCGACTGCATGTCGTCGCAACGCTGTTGGGGTTGCGACAACTGCCCTCACCGGGCAGCACGTTATTGCCGCAAGGACGGGCGCCACCATGATGCACAAGCATCCAAATCGGTACAGCTTGAAACGCTGCTTCGCAGCGTTGTGGGAGGCGCTGCGCGCCGTCCACCGAAAGACATGTGAAACGCGCCCGGACCACTGCGCCCAGGCCATGATCGGCACCTGTCAACGGCCTCAACACATTTGCTGCAGGCCTCGATCAACTCAAACCCGTTCTTAAACTGATCGGGCAGACCCTGCGAAGATTTCAATCCCCTATCGCGATCGCCTTGGGTGGCGGTTCAGTCCAACATGGTTTATCTGACGCCGGCCAACTGTCGTGCCATCGGCAAACATCTTTGCGGCGTCCGATAAACGCTATTCGTTTGACACCTTTGCCGAGAACATCGGCCTCGACCTGGATTCGCCCGAAGTCTTGCGCCTGGAAGAATGGCTCACCAATTCACCCTATGCAGAATGCCCCAATCGCGTCGGCATCCCCCTGGCCGTTGGGTGATTGTCGGCTGCGGTCGG
>CAJBVC010000645.1 GCA_903958915.1 uncultured beta proteobacterium | reverse complement strand
TGGCGTCTGAAGTCCGCAGTCTGGCACAGCGGTCTGCAGAAGCGGCCAAAGAAATCAAAAAGCTGATGGATGGCTCGGTCACCAAAGTGGACGCAGGCGGAACCTTGGTGCACCAGGCCGGTGCCAGCGGTTCCCAGACCGAAGGGATCCAACGGGTCAATGAAGCGGTCAACGACATGAACCGCGTTACCCAGCAAGATGCTGCCCTGGTGGAAGAGGCTGCTGCTGCCCAATCGCTACAAGATCAGGCTGCGCCAAAGCGGTCATGACACACCTGGTGAGCAAGGGGATTGCGGCTGGGCGTTTGGTCTCCAGCGGGTTCGGTGCCTCCAAACCCGTGTCCGACAATAGCAGTGAAGAGGGCCGTGCCAAGAATCGGCGCGTTGAGTTGGTCAAGAAGTAAGCAAGCAACCAAAATTTTATGAACATCCTGTTGCGCATATTGAAAGGATTCGGTCGTCTGATTGCAGGCCTGATGACGTTTGTCGGCCTTACCATGGCATGGACTGGTTTGCTGTTCGTCGTCAATCCGTGGACGTCTGCCGGGGCGGGCGAGTGGCCTGGCTCGCGTCCAGTGGCCGTGACGAGTGGTGTGACGAATAAGACGCGGGTGATACTTTTTCGCAATCTCGCCGATGAAACCAAGGCGGATCCTTCACTGGTACCCTGGCCCGCCACCGCATCTGGCAGCAACCAAGATGGCGATGTGCACACCACTTGGGCGACCGTCAGTGGCAAGAAATGGCAATATGAAGTCAGCTGGGATGACCGTGACCATCTGCTGGAGAGTCGTTATCGTTTGGACGGCAAAAAACCAGTTTTGATAGAAGACCGCGGACGCGATCCTGGCCTTGCGTTTAAGGGGATCATTCTGGCCATTTTTTCCATAGTGGTCTTGAAAATTGCGGGATGGTGGCGTCGCAAAAAGGCATCCAAAATCTCCAATGAAGAATAGACATGCCCTGAACGTTTAAACCAAATCAGGCTGCAGCGCGCGTAAAACGTGCGTAAGCAGCTACTAATTCAGGAGCAAATGTGCGGCGACTCCTGCCGGGGAATTTGTTGCCGACCCGCATGTTGGCATGGCGCCGGAGATCGCACGCGGCCACGTTTCCACTATTTGCACCCCCCGATAAGCGCCCGCTATTACTATCATTTAAGGAGCTGCTTGCGCAGTATCCACGAGCGCCAGAGGCCAATTTGACAGCAGAAACCAATTGCGCGTGATGCCTAAAGCCGAATGCACCTGCTGATGTTTCGGCCCGAGTTCTTGGCAGAAAGGCTGGCCCCAGTTCGGTCACGCTAACCAACGCACGGTTTTGTAACCACGCCCGAGCCTGCGACACCCAAGCGCGCACCGGCGCACTACCTGTGGGCGGTAGTGAGAATCACGAAGGTTTTTGCGGGGGGGGGGGTGGTGGCCAATCAAAGGTGCGATACGGGCCTTGAGGCGGTTGAAATCCGTTTATCCATTTTGCACGGTCGAAGCACTTTGAGTTGCACCATCTGCTATCAAGCTAGTAGCTGCCTACGCAATCAATACGTGGCCTACAAGCCAGAACGACCATCAATTTCAGCCGCAACGCCGGCAAATGCAGCCGCCAGTCCGTCGGTCAAGCTGCGGCACGTCAACACGTCCCCGGCGCGCCCGGCAGTCTCCAGGCGCTGACACAGCTCACCCAAACGCAAGGCACCCACACTACGGGCCGACGACTTCAGCGGGTGGGCCACGTCAGCCAGGGCGGTGCAGTCGTCAGACCCGGCGGCGGCAATGATTGCGGTCACCTGCTTCTCGGCATTGGTGAGGAACTTCTCCAGCAGGCGCTTGTGCAGGCCCGGGTTGTCGCCGACCAGTTCGGTCAGGGTGGCGGGGTTCCACACCGACGGTTCCGTCTCTGCATTTGTATCAGCATTTGCGTCAGCATCTGTCGCAGCTGCAGCCACCGCTGCAACAGGCGCCGATCCGGCGGGGCCAGACGGCAGGGGTAACCACCTGTCCAGCATCGCGGCCAGCTCCTGCATGCGCAGCGGCTTGGACAAGTAGTCGTCCATGCCGCGCTCGCGGCAGCGCTGCGCTTCGCCTTGCATGGCGTTGGCGGTGATGGCGATGATCGGCAGGTGCGTGCCTTGCGGCTCGGCTTGCCGAATCGCTGCGGTGAGGCCAAAGCCGTCCAGATGCGGCATGTGGCAATCGGTCATCAGCAGCGCGTAGCGCCCGCTGACGCACGCGTCGCTGCGCTCAAGACCGCTTTGCCACATCTTCAACGCAACGACGCCGTCCTGGGCCAACTCGCAGGTGACCCCCAGCAGGCGCAGCTGCTCTTGCAGCACGTCGCGGTTGGTTTCGTTGTCTTCGGCCAGCAAGACCAGGCGCCCGCTTTGCACCGCCTGTTCCACCGTGGGGGCGCTGGGGCGCCGGTGGCTGCGGCGCTCGACCTCCCGCTGTGTGGCGGCTGCACTCAGGCGCCCGCTGGCCTGGGCAATGGCATGGATCAGTTCGTGGCGCAGCAGCGGGCGCACCGACAAAACAATTTCGCCCTGGTAGTCATTGGAGTTGCGCGGAAGCTCGCGCACCACGCGTGCATGGGCGGGCAGACCAAGCTGGCCAGTCGGTACGGTCACCGCCTTGTCCACCAACACCACCCATGGCTGGGCGGCGGACGTTTGCGCTAGAAACGCGCGCGCTGCGGCCACGTCGGGCACCACGCTGGGCTGGGCACCGGCATCCTGGCAGTAGGCGCTGCGCTCGTTGATGCCAAAGGGGTTGCCTGTGACCATCAGCACTCGCACCCCGGCCAGGCTGGGCAGCTGCAGCAAGACTCGCCCCGGGGGAGCCTCACGCACCGGCAGCTCCACGATAAACACCGAGCCCGCACCCAGGGTGCTGCGCACCGTAACGCGCCCACCCATCAGCTCGACCAGGCGCTGGCTGATCGACAGGCCCAGCCCGGTGCCGCCAAACCTGCGCGCCGTGCTCTCATCGGCCTGGGTAAAGGGTTGAAACAGCCGGGCCACCAGCTCCGGGGCCATGCCGATGCCGTTGTCCACGACTTCAAAGCGCACGCCGTTTTCGCCGCCGACAAGCACACACGGCGCAACGCCCAAGCTCACCTCGCTGGCGCTGACGCTCTGGTCTGCGGTGAACTTGATGGCGTTGCCCAGCAGGTTGACCAATACCTGGCGCAGTCGGCTGGGGTCGCCATAGATCCAGTCCGGCAGTTCGGTCGATACCGCCAGCGAGACCTCCGTCACCGTGTTGCCTGGCAGCGATCCCATCAGTTGTGCCACACCCTCGGCCACCTCGCGCAGGTGCACTGGCACGCTTTCGACTTCGAGCTTGCCAGCCTCGATTTTCGAGAAATCAAGAATGTCGTTCAGGATGTGCAACAGCGCCATCGACGACTGGTGAATGGTGCCCAGCATGCGCTGCTGCTGGGCATTGAGCTCAGTCTCTTGCAAGATGTCGACCATGCCGACGACGCCATTCATGGGGGTGCGGATCTCGTGGCTCATGTTGGCCAGAAACTCGCCTTTGGCCTGGTTGGCGGCGTTGGCGGCCCGTTCCGCCACCCTGATTGCTTCTTCGGCCTGTTTGCGCTCGGTGATGTCCTCTTGCGTACCCACCAGGCGCAGCGGTTTGCCGTCGGCACTGCGGCTTACCACCATGCCACGGCCCAGCGTCCAGATGTAGTGACCATCTTTGCAGCGCATGCGGAACTCGCTCACCGCGGACGCGGTTTTACCCTCCATGTGCTCCTGCACCGACTGCATCGCCCCGGGCAAGTCATCCGGGTGCACCCGGCTCGACCACTCGGAGGCGTGGTTGCCAATCTCGGCGTCGGTGTAGCCGAGCATGGCTTTCCAGCGTTTGGAGAGCACGGCGTCACCGGTCTGGATGTTCCAGTCCCACACCCCGGCACCGGCGCCTTCGACAGCGAAATGCCAGCGCTCCGACTCATGCCGCATGACTTCCAGCAGCCGGTTAAAGCCGACAATCAGCTCACCCACCTCGTCGTCATTGGGTATCGGCAGCGCCTGCGGCGTCTGGCCCAAGCGCACCATGTCGTCCAGCGAATGGGTGCTGCTCAGCATGGGGGCGAGCTGGCGCTTGACGATGCGTGCGCTTAGCCACCAGATCAGGCCGCA